>JBGSXT010000154.1:0-2346 GCA_041751295.1 Mariniblastus sp. | reverse complement strand
TGCTGACACTTTTTCGATGGTTTAGCGCGGGGTTTGTTGCGTTTCCAATTCTTCAGCGGGGCTGCGTCTGAGCCGGTTGGCGGCAAAGTCGCGACAGGCGGCGCCCGATTCACGGAGGTTGACCGATCGGGAACTGGTTTTCGTATTGGTCGTCGTCTGGTCAAATTGCTCTGACAGGACTTTCATCACAAGTACGCGTTCGTGCTTCGACAATTCCCGGTCCAATGGTCTTATGCGGCTGACAATTTCCGGATTGTCGGTTGCCATCAATGCATCCAGCATGTCCTTGATCAGTTTGATGCGCCGCAAATACGCCAGCGTCATGCTGTCGCTCTGATGCGAGCGGCGCAATACCTTTTTGAAATTTTCCTCGTCTGCCAGCGACTTCATGTGTGCCACGGCATCGTCATAGAGAATCTCCAGATAGGCAGTCAGATCGAACGGGTTCGACAGAGCCTCAAACGGACGTTTTTCCTTGCCATAAATTGACGCTGTCGCCGCCAATTCGATCCGCGCGAGGGCAGTCATCCAGGCAAGTCCCTTCTTTTTGAATCGATCATCAAACTCTTTGCGCTGACTCGAGCTGTCAGCGGCGAGGTTGGGCGGAGTTGCGAAGGCCGCATTGATTCCGTTGAAGTACGTAAACTCCGGACGTTCATCCAGCATCCTGTCATAAACCCTGATTTCCTGGCTGGAAGAAATCGAGATCAGCTGATCCAGCATTGCAATCGCATTGGCGTATTCATAAGAACCCACCAATCGATAGGGAATGGTTCCATCCTCCGGAGCCAACTTGTTCATGGAACGCACAGTCGTCGTGGTCTTTTGAACTTGGGTGCGCACGGCACCGCAGTATTGGCGGCCTCACCAGAAATAATTGCCGGTGTATTTCGCATCCGATAACGGGGACTTTGCGGTATAGGAATCAGTCGTCGATTGGATGATTCTCGGCCGGTACTCAACGGCCCAGGTGTAATAATGTCGCCGGTCGTAGCCCGGCGATTTTTCTTCCCCCTCAAAGGCAGTGGAGATCGGTTGGGGAAGGTCCTGGGGCATGTACAGTCCGAACATCGCCTGATCCGAATTCATGGCGTCGGGATTTTTCAAAAGCCCATTTGCAAGGGGCGCCACACCGTATCGACCGCGCAGCCACCAGTGGGTTCCAATACGCAACAGACAAGCCCGCTCGATTTCGTGTTGGCCGAGTTTCCGGCCGTTGGCAAATTGCTGAGCGGCCCTTTCGAGGCCGGCTGTATCACGCAGTCTTTCCCGCTCGAATTCTTCCGGCGAATGTTCCCGAAACAACAACTCCAATTCCAGTCCATGGTTTTCCAGCGCGAATGCGGCATTCAGACGTTCCTCGAAATCCTCGCTGGTTCTGAAAGTCGATTCGGCTCGTTCCAATTCGAGCAACCTCAATTCGGCTTCCCGCTCAATCAGATCGCGGTTCATTCGCGTCACCGTGACCACCGCCTGTTCCGCTTTTTCCAATTGGGCAACGGCAGCAGCGTCCCCGTTTTTGCGGGCGCGCTTCAGATGGGGCGCCGCGATGACTTGGCCGTATTCAGTCAACCGATGCAATACATCAAACCGGTTTTTCAATACATGGCTCTTCCAAAACACCATTTCAGATTCACGCCATCCATCGGGCAGCGTTAATGGGTCCTGCATGATATGCTCTTCGGCAATCGCTTCCAGTTCGTCCTGGACACGTGCGGCAACGCCTGAGGCGACATAGGTCGTCATGGTTTGGCTGACGTTCGGAGCCCGCCATGTCAAGCCTTGCTCGGCCGGTTGAACCATGATGTTGACAAAGGCCCTTTGAATCGACCCTATCCCAAGAGTCTGGCCATAGGCTTCAAGGGCAAGCAGTTGATCGGAATTCATTTTCTCAACGAGCGGGTAAAGCTCGCTGTAGAAAACGTCAGTCCAACCGCCGAGATATGCCGGAACGATGACTTCGTCCAACAGTCTCGTCGTGCCGCGTGGCAGCCCCGACGATTTGTTTTGGTCGGATGAATCCTGGGCTTCAACAATCCCGTCAAAGCATATCGAGCCGATCAAGACCGCCGACAGCGCAATAAACAACCGCGACGAAATCATCATTTCGCACCCTCTCTTTTTCTCTCTCTTGAAACACGCATCAAGATTCGCGAATCAAATACTCTGCCCCGCACAAATATATCCGTCCCACCATTGGCAATCAATCTTTATCGAATTCTCACCAGAATCGATGGGTCAATTCTGATCCTGCCTGCGAGGACGAAGTTGCGAAAACAGGAGTGTTGCGGTGTTTTTCCTGGCGCACCGTCAATTACAGTCGGATTTGAAAGCACACGATCCGGT
>JBGSXT010000153.1:0-7660 GCA_041751295.1 Mariniblastus sp. | reverse complement strand
CGTCGGGATCAATTGATCTTTCAATTCCGTATCATTTTCAGTCAACAGATCAAAGGCCAGCAACCGGCCTAATGGCGCGCGGCTGGTATCGTCAAAGTATTCCCGAATCTGATCCATAGGCAGCTTCGATCCATCGCCGGCAATCGTGACCACGGCACTCCGCAGCCAATTGACGACCAGCTTATTGGCATCATCCATCCCTTCCAGGATGATCGGGATCTGCTCCGGGCTGGCCGCATTCAGTACCCGCATCGCCAGCACCGCCTGCTCATGCCCCTGGCCATTGACATCAACCTGTCTGACCATCGCCACAGCATCCGAGACTTTATCGTTGGAGTTTCCATCCGCGACAGCAGCGGTAACCATCCCGCCAGCGACCACCAACAACACCCCAACCAGAAATCGAATTCCCAATCGCCAACCCATCATTCACCTCGCCGAAGTTCATTACTTGCCCAATCGTTCTACCGGGATTCTATCCGAATTTTCGCTGCTGTACTATCTTTGTTCGTCACCGATTTTTATTTGACACAACAGCTCCCCAATTGGCTAAAATCCACAATCGCAGTTCGCCGCGATTATCCAACGTGGATATCCAGCAGGCTGTTCACTGGGTGTACTGTTGGTCGAATTCTTGGTACTTCTGATGAACTTACCACTTTCCAAATCGCAGCAGCGCCTCCGGGGACGAAAGTTGACCGACATGACCACCGAACAGCTTCACGACTGGATTGATGCTTGTAACAAGATAGAACGGTCCGGTCTTGCCGCCGCCAAGGCTCGGCGGTCATGGAAACAAAGTGGGAAGGACGCCCGAAATGAACTTGAACGCCGCAACGAATCCGCATCATCGCCCAGTGACTAAGTCATGTCCGAAAAAACGACGCGAATGATGTATATTGAACGCAAGTCGGGAAACGATAGCGGGCCGGCCAGAATTGGCCGCGTTACGTTCTCCAAGACCGGACGTACGATCTACTACAATGGAATGTCGTTCCAATCGTGCAAAGGGCAAGGAATCGGTGCCAATTACTTTGAAATTGACACCGGCGACGAGTATTGGATTTCCGGCCCCAAGAAAAATGGCCAAGATCGGCACTGGGCCGGGTCAGGACCGATAGAAATAGACGAAGATGTCATTGACGAATACTGGCGTGACGTCCGCAGATGCCAACCGCCGAAGAATCCGAAGATGGTTTGACCTCCGCTGCCATTTGGGCGCGACAGAACAAATGCGTGAACCGGATCAGTAACAAGCATGTTGAAAATGGTGCGTCCACTCACTGCCCTGTTACGCGAGTCGGTACTTGCCTTCGACAATTCGTCACAACAGAGACACGAGAGAATGGTGATTCGATGGTGATGGTGACACTCAGAAAGATAACTCCAAGGCCAGGGTACAAATTGTTTCTTTTGTACAATGATGGCGTTTCGGGCGAGGTTGACTTGTCACATTTGGTTGGTCAAGGCGTGTTTTCCCTTTGGAATGACCCAGCCATTTTCGAGACGGTAACGATTGGTGAGCATAGTGCAATTCGCTGGTCAGACAACGTCGAGTTGTGCAGTGACGCCCTGTACCTTCAGATTACGGACAAGCCAGCGGAGCAACTGTTCCCAAATCTGAAAGCGAAAGTGGATGCCTGAGCTCAGCCGGTTTTATGGAATCGTGATCAAGATGTACTACCACAACCACAATCCTCCGCACTTCCACGCGGAATATGGCGAACAACAGATGGTCGTTGATGTGAATACATTCGCCCTAATCGGTGGTCGCCTTTCTCCCCGCGCGATGGGCCTCGTAATGGAATTACCGGCAATTCAAGTGACGTCGTTTATTGAGTTCCATTGGAAAACTCGGATGCCCGGTCGGAGATTGAAGGAACTGATTTCGTTATCAGCGTGTTAAATGGATTGCGGGGACGCCTTTAATATCGTGAACGTTTTCCGGGTTTTTGACAGTGAGCTTCTAAACGCTTAAACTGGCGGTATCAGAATTTCACCACCCTTTAGCGAAATGAAATCATGCGATGCCACCGTTTACGAAAATCTGCCTGAGGTTTCAATATTTGCTGGTTGGTTTTTTTCCAGCGTTGTTAGCTGTTTCTGTGGACGCTCAAATTGATGGCATTTGTCCGCTTTTTCCCGGTGAGTCATTTGCGGTCAGCAGTTCTCCGCGCGGCTCGGCCGTCGGTGATTTGAACGGAGATGGCCATACCGACATTGCGGTTGTAAATCGGCTGGACAACAACATTTCTGTCTTTTTAAGCACAGGGACTGGATACTTACCAAAGGCTGACTATGAGACTGGTCAGCGTCCCCATCGTGTCGTCATGAGTGACTTGGACGGTGATCTTGATTTGGATCTGGCGATCATCAACGCATTCAGTGACAACCTGACAGTGTTATTCAATACCGGAGGGATATTTGGCGGCAATACAACCTATTCGGTTGGCGAAGATCCAAGAGCTATCGTAGCTGGCGATATCGATGGAGATCTGGACGTCGACCTGATGGTCGCAAATTTTGAATCCGACAACATTTCAATACTCGTCAATAATGGCTTGGGCAGTTTTAATTCGATTAGTTCCAACAATACCATCAATGTCAGTGGTAAACCTGCTTCGATTGCACTTGGCAGGTTTGATGCCAATGAATCTGTCGATCTCGCTGTCGCAATATATCACGTTAATGAAGTAATCATTCTATTTGGCAACGGTGACGGGACATTTACGCCCGGCAAACCGTATTCTACCGGCGATGGCCCGGTTGGCATTGCGTCCGGCGACCTTGACGACGACAACGATGCCGACCTCGCCATCGCAAACTTCGATGCCAACTTGGTTACTGTTATGCTCAACAACGGAAACGGAACATTTGGTAATGGCGTCACCTTTGATGCAGGTGCGACCGGGCCTTTATCATTGGTGATTAGTGATCTCAACGGGGATCAATGTGGCGAACTTGTTGTTGTAAACATTACAGCATCAGAAATTCGCGTGATGACCAATGATGGGCAGGCTGGATTTGCAGCGGAATCAACGTATCCCATCGGATTGCAACCGTCTTTCGTGACATCTGGAGACTTGGATTCCGACACGGACAATGATCTTCTTGTATCTGTTCCGGGAAAAGTAATGGTTCTGCCCAACAACGGCGACGGGACGCTTCGATCGCAGATCCGGATCCCTCTTGGAGACAACGATCCAGATGTGTTGGCTCTGGGTGATCTGGACGGAGATCGTGATCTGGATTTTGTACTTTCCAACTCCGATGAAAACCAGATTTCGGTTTTGATCAATAACGGCGACGGCCAATTGGAAAATGGAGGCGTATATCTGGCGGGATTCGGTCCTGCAGCAATTTCAATATCAGATCTCGACGGGGATGGCTTCGACGATTTGGCTTTTGCGTTCGAGGCGGAAGACGACGTGGCCGTGCTATTGAATCGTGGTAACGGGATATTTTCGAATTTGATTCATCCCCTTGAAGATGATCCAGACAATTTCGCACAAGGCGACCTGGATGGAGACGGTGATTTGGATCTTGCCATCGCTGAATCCACAGTATTCAGTGAAGTCTCGATTCTGTTAAACAATGGCAACGGTCTTTTTTCGGAATCAAATTATGCTACGGGCGGTTTTTCAGGATCAGTTACACTTGCAGATTTGGACGGGGACTTCGATCTCGATGTCGCCGTGTCAAATCGAGGTAGCGACGATATTTCAGTATTGATGAACCACGGCGACGGCACCTTCAGCAAAGAAATAAGGTATCCCGTTGGCCTGAAGCCATCGTCAATCGTCAGCGCCGATGTCGACGGCGACGCGGATATGGATATTGCCGTTGCCAACGACGACAGCAACGATTTTTCGATCTTGATGAATAACGGAGACGGAACGTTTGCCGATCAGATTGTTTACCCATACCCAGCCAACGGTGCACCACGCAGCGTCGTTATCGGCGACGTCGATGGTGACAATGACCTGGATTTGTTTTTCATCAGCTTATTTGGTGGTGATTACGTCCTGTTAAACAATGGCAGCGGAGTTTTTGATTCCAACCGGTTGATTGGAAATGGTTCTGGAAATTCGTTTGCCGTGGGTGATTTTGACGGCGACGGGGATCTGGATGCGGCGCTGCCAAATACGTTTAACGGTGAATTTACGGTGTATCGAAACGACGGCAGTGGCAACTATTCCAAACAGGATAGCTATCCCGTCGGACGTTCACCCGTTTCGGTCAGCGCCGGCGATTTCGATGGCGATCTGGATCTTGATCTGATTGTTGCAGATGGGTCGGACGATAATGCCCGTTTGTTTATCAACCAGGGCAATTCGACATTTGTGTTGCAGGATATTTACGATCTTGGAGCCGAGCCTTATACCGCAGCGTTCGGGGATTTTGATGGGGATTCAAACGTCGACGTCGTGGCATCGATCCATCAATTGAGTCACATGCGATTCCTGTTTAACGCCGGTGACGGGACTCTTCAACAGGCTGCTCGGCATAGTGTTGGAGAAGTTCCAAGGGGGATCGTTTCCGCTGATTTGGATGGTGATCTGGACCTCGATTTGGCGATCGCGAATACGCTCGACCATAGCGTTTCAATCCTGGTCAATCAGGGCAATGGAGCCTTTCCTGACGCCACGAACATCGGAGGAGGTCAGTACCCTCATAGAATTCAATCGGCTGATGTCGACGGAGATTCAATTGTCGATCTCATCATTGCCAACCGCTTTGATGGTGTCACGACGCTGTTAAATTTCGGCGACGGGACGTTTGCCGATCCCTATTCACTTGAAACCTCCGGCGACCCAATTGAAATGTCCGTCGGCGATTTGGATGGCGATGATGACCCGGACATTGCCTTGTTGAATGAAGATGAAGACTTTTTATCGCTGGTTTTGAATCAGGGTGACGGGACATTTGTTGAAGAACAGTTGCCCGATTTTGAAGACGCTTCCGGCTCAATCTCAATTGGTGATTTCGATCGGGATTACGACCTGGACCTGGTTGTAGCAAGCGAGACAAACGATGTCGTAGCGATACTGTTGAATCAGGGCGATGCCACGTTTGCGACCCCACAAGATTTTGTGATTGGACCAACGCCAGACGTTGTTGTCGCAGGCGATATAGACGCGGATTTCGATATTGACCTGGCAGTCTTGGACGTCGTCCATATGATCCTTTTGACCAATGGTTGTTTTCGTATTGGTGACGTAAACGGCGATCAGGTTGTGGATATGTTGGATATCACTCCGTTTGTAGAACTGTTGGCGGCGGGCGAATTTCAGGTTGAAGCGGATATTAACGGCGATGGAGTGGTTGATTTGCAGGATATTCTACCGTTCGTTCAATTGCTTACCGGCGGATAGGATTCGTATTTCGGTAGTGCGGGAAGTATCATTGGAAAACTCTTCGTTGATGTCAGGCGTCTCATCGCCGTCCCATGGTCATGGTCCCAAATCCTTGCTCGGCGGCGACTGAATCTACAAACGGCGCACAAAAAAAGTGAGGGAGTGAATTTCTCACTCCCTCACTCTAACGCTATGGGGGCACGACCCCCGAATTATCCGGTGATGGTGGCGGTGTAAGTTGTGCTCCACGGGCCTTCCTGGCCGCGGGTGTTGATCCAGCGGAATCGGTACCAGGCGGTTTTGCCGACGTCGGTCGCTGGGAAACTGACGACCTTGTGCATCCGAAGATTGCCAACCGACAAGAAACCTGCCACAATTTTTTCACTCCGCCAACCGCCCAACCCGGCCAAGCGAAATTCCACAGAATCATTGTTAGGCGTTACAGAAGGTCATTGGAATGAATGAGCCACAATTGGATCCCAGGGATCGCACGTCGACCCCCGCCCTGCGACGGACCATATCGCCGGCGTTTTGGTGGACGTTGGCGGCGATTTGGGGCTTCCTGGGGGCGCTTTACGCCAACACGTTTTTTGCCACAGGGGCAGAAGAGTACGGGTTCAAGGCGGTTTTTAATGGCTTGGTGGTTGCAGGCATAGTGTGGTATTTACTCCGCCCTCCGACCCCTGCTCAGCTACTGAAGGTTTCGCCGGTACTCAAATGGACGTCTTTGGCGATATTTGGCTTCCTCGCGGCGTTAGCCGCCTATGGGTTTTTTACCACAGGGGAGCAATTGAAAGCGAACTTGGCGGTTAGCGCGGTTATGTTTGGCCTGATGGCTGTGGTCTTGATTTGGGATTTACTCCGTACTTCGAGAGCCAATAAAAAAAAGTGAGGGATTGATCGCTTCACTACCTCACTCTGGCGCGACGGCGTCTACCCACCAAGCTTATCAAGTGATCGTTGCTGTGTAGGTAGTGCTCCAAAGTCCTTCCTGGCCGCGGGTGTTGATCCAGCGGAATCGGTACCAGTCGGTTTTGCCGACGTCCGTCGCCGGGAAGCTTACGATCTTCGACATCCGCGTCGTCAATCCGAACGGCCTGAAATCCCCTTCGGCCGGATGAGTGTTGTCGACGTAACCGATGATCTCACAGCTCATCACGCCGCGCGGGCGGCTGCGGCGGTGGGGGTTTTGATCGTCCTTCAACCGGTTCCCCTTTCCTCACCGTTCAGCAAGTATGGTATAATCTCATTATGGAAAGTGTTACTCGAAATGTCCGGGATATCAGCCAGCAAGACCGACTTGTTTTGGAGCATGTCATTGGTCACCAATTGGCTGAAAATCAACAGGTTACCTTCCAAGTTTGCGACTTGAGAAAGGTCTGCAACAAAAACAATGATTCAGTCGAAAACGGCACTGCCTTGCCCCAATGGTGCAACGTCTACGCAGGTTTGGATGAAAGCCAGATTGCGGCGTTGGAAGACGTGATTCTCTTGCGAGCCAACCTTACGCGTGTGATCGAATAGTTGCATGGAAGCTGCCTTACTCGACACGGACGTACTCAACGAGGTTCTCAAACAAAAGAATGAGATTGTCATTCGTCACGCAGCGGCCTATTTGACGCAACACGCACAGTTTGCAATTTCCGGCATGACTCGGTACGAGGTTCGCCGTGGTTTGAAAGAAAAAAAGGCGACGTCCCAATTGGAGCGGTTCGAGCTGTTTTGTCAGCACACATTGATCTTGCCGATTTCCGAATTGGTTCTCGACCGAGCTACCGAACTTTGGGTGGCAGCTCGCCAAACGGGTCAGTCGGCCCGCGATGCCGATCTGATTATCGCGTCCACAGCACTTGAGGCTAATCGGGTCCTTGTTACGGGCAACACGCGAGACTTCTCCTGGATTGCCGGACTTCGCGTGGTCGATTGGCGCCGACCTTGAAGAATAACAGAACAGTAGTATTCTCATACTGCTATTGCTCCCGTTGGACGCGCGCGGCGTCCTTCCAAGGACTGTCGCTGCATTCGAAACGCGGACGAGTGAATCTGCAACTGTTCCGCAAAAAAAGTGAGGGAGTGAATTCCTCACTCCCTCACTCCGCCGTCCTGGGGGCACGACCCCCGAATTATCCGGTGATGGTGGCGGTGTAAGTTGTGCTCCACGGGCCTTCGATGCCGCGGGTGTTGATCCAGCGGAATCGGTACCAGGCGGTTTTGCCGACGTCCGTCGCCGGGAAACTGACGATCTTCGACATCCGCGTCGTCAATCCGAACGGCCTGAAATCTCCTTCGGCCGGATGAGTGTT
>JBGSXT010000152.1:0-5867 GCA_041751295.1 Mariniblastus sp. | reverse complement strand
AAAGCCAGGTGACGTTTGAAGTAAACGAAGGGCAATGCTACGAAGTCCGGGTTGCTGGATTTCCGGGGGACGCGGGAAACATCAGTTTGCAGGGTTTTTTCACTTCACCACCAGTAAACGACGACTTCAAAAACTCCATCGATTTGAACCTGCCGTTCAATATCACAGGAAACAATGTCAACGCGACAATTCAACCGATGGAACAGAACATCGATATCGCAGACGCGACCGTTTGGTGGTTTTTCAATGCACCATCCAATGGGATGGTAACCATCGATTTGGCGGGCAGCGATTTCGATGCGATCCTGCACGTTTATACGGACTTCGAAAGTGGCTTCGGAAATTTCACGCTGGTTGAGGAGGAAGTTAACGCAGATCAATTCTCTGTAGCCTTTCCAGTCAACGCCGGACAATTTTACGAAATCCGGGTTGGTGGATTTCAGGGAGACATGGGTCAAATCCAAATGACAGGATCAATCGCATCGGTCCTGCTGGGTGATGTCAACTTGGACGGGATGGTGAATCTCCTCGATGTCGCACCGTTTGTGGCCCTGATTACCAGCGGCGGATTTCAATTGGAAGCGGATATCAATGGGGACGGTGCAGTCAACCTGTTGGACGTTGCACCGTTTGTTCAAGTTTTGACGGGCGGATAACGTCCTTGACAGGATACAATAAAATGCGCGGATGGCCGCCCGAATTCGGGCGGCCATTTTCGTTCTTTGGCGCTGCAAGGATTACAATTCGAACCGGCAACAGACGGATCATCCGCCAAAACAAACCAAACCCGGCCCTCAAATTTCAGGATTTTCGATCAGGTAGCGGAGTCGATCGGCGAGTTGGAGTTCGAATCGAGCTGGCCATGTGGCATCAATCAAACCCGTTTCGATCATATCCAGAAGATGCACGCGGTCCTTCAGTCGGTAGATGTCCAGCTTCATGCGAACTAAATCGGCGAGCGCAACAACGCTGATTCCATCCAGGCGGACAGGTTCAAAATCACCCTGCAGAACGTGGATGGCGTCCCGAGCCTTCCCGTCAGGCGACTCCAGCAGCATGTCAACGGACTTCGCATGCCGAAATGTCATCCCGTCGTTCTCGGCAGCCACGATGACGTCCGCCAGTTTTCCTTCCGGGATGATGATGTCGACATCGCGGGTCGCGCGTACGGCAGAGGGGTCGACTGTTTGAACCCAGGCGCGAACCGCGTTGCCGCCGATGACGGCATAGGGGATCTCCGCGTTATCCAGAATCGACGCGATCCGTCGGACTCGCTTTTCAATTGCTCGATCCTGCGCGTCGGCCATTGCCCAGACATTCATTTTTTCGACCATATGTACGATCCACCAGAAAAAATTGTAAGCCGCCGGAGTTTGTTTGTCAGCCGACATTCCGTCCTTGAATGGCATTAACCCTTGCCGTTGGTTAAGCTGTTTCGGGGGATTCAACTCTTGTATCCCGGTATCGGCCGAGCGGCACCAAATGGCGAACAACGAAGATAACACCGGAACATCGATCAGTCTGTTGGAGCAGGCACGGGGCAACGCTCCCGAGGCATGGCGTCAACTGATCGACATTTATACTCCACTCGTTGACAGCTGGGCGCGGCGCGGAGGCTTGCGGGCTGAGGATGCGGCGGATGTCGTCCAGAATGTTTTTTGCCTGGTTTCATCCAATCTGCACAAGTTCAGGAAGCTGACTCCACAAGACTCATTCCGTGGCTGGCTGTGGACGATCACGCGTAACGAAGTGCGTGGTTGGTATCGCAGAATCTCAAAACCATACGATGTTGCCTCGGGGGGTACCGAAGCGCTGAATCGAATGGCAACGATTCCCGACTGGGCGAATGACGAGGCACCGATTGGGGAAATCGAGCCGGATCCGGATACCGAAAATCAGGTCATTCGACGGGCGGCGAAACTGATTCAACAGGATTTTGAGGATCACACCTGGAAGGCGTTTTGGCGTTCAGCGGTTGAGGGGCATTCGACCGCCGAGATCGCCGCAGACCTGAACATGAAGCCTGGAGCAATTCGTCAGGCAAAGCTTCGCGTGCTTGCGCGATTCCGCGAGGTACTCGATTCGTAACCATGACCGCCCACGAAATTTTCAACGTTGTCCGGAAACTCCCCGCAAGCCGACAGGAAGAATATTTGGAGCAGGCGTGTGGAGATAACGCCGGTTTGATCGAGCGCGTCCGCGATTTGCTGGCGTCCGATGCGGAAATCAATGCCAGATTGGATTCAATCGCCGCGAAAAACAGTCCGTCGGGCCATCCGGAACCGGCTGAAGAATCCAGCGACAGCTTTGATCCTGAAACTTCACCGCCGATTCGCTCGGACGCGATGCTCAATTCCCCGGACGGTGAACCCGGCAAGCTGAACCCGGGTGAAAGGATCGGCCCCTTCAAGCTGCTGCATCCGCTGGGCAAGGGAGGGATGGGGGAAGTCTGGATGGCCGAACAATCCGAACCGGTGAAACGTTTGGTTGCTTTGAAGGTGATCAAACGGGGATTCGGCTCGAAAGAAGTGCTCGCTCGTTTTGAGGCCGAGCGGCAAGCGCTGGCCCTGATGAATCATCCCAATATCGCGCGGATTCTGGATGTGGGGACCACACCCGACGGTCAGCCGTACTTTGCCATGGAACTGGTTCAGGGAAAGCCACTGACCACGTACTGTGACGAGAACAGACTGGGCATCAATGAACGACTTGAGCTGTTCCACAATGTTTGCCATGGCGTCCAGCACGCTCATCAAAAAGGGATTATTCACCGCGACCTCAAACCGGGAAACATTCTGGTCTCGTCCGTCGACGGAAAAGCGGCAGCCAAAGTGATCGATTTTGGATTGGCCAAAGCGATGGAAAGCACGCAGCGATTAACCGAGAAATCCCTGTTCACCGGCGTCGGGCAGATCCTGGGAACGCTCAAGTACATGAGCCCAGAGCAAGCCAGCCTGGACACCGTCGACATCGACATCCGGACGGACATTTACGCGCTGGGTGTGATCCTGTACGAGCTGTTGACCGGCAGCACTCCGTTGGATGATTCGTCCATCAAAGGCCAGGCCGCAATCAAAGTGCTGGAGTTCATCCGCGACAAGGAACCGGTGAAGCCGAGCAGCAAATTCTCCAGCAGCACCGATGAACAAATTTCAGCCATCACCGACCAACGACAGACAGACAGTGGACGACTCAATCGCGTTTTGGCCGGGGATTTGGACTGGATCGTCATGAAAGCCCTGGAGAAGGATCGGACGCGCCGGTACGAGTCCGCTTCGGGATTTGCTGCCGACGTTCGACGTTATCTCGACAACGAGCCAGTGATCGCCCGGCCTCCGTCGATGAATTACCGAATGCGGAAATTCGTCCGCAAGAATCGGGTCGGTGTGGTTGCGGCGTCGCTGGTGGCACTGGCGCTGATCGGTGGAATCGCCGGGACGAGCTTGGCGATGTTCCGGGCGCAGCAAGCGGAGCGCGATGCGATTGCCGCGCGCGAGGAAGAGGCAGACCAACGCAAAGAAGCGGAACAGTCGCGGGCGCTGGCTGAATCCCGTCGACGGGAAGCCGAAAAGAATCTGGCCTTCGCCCGCAAGGGGAACAAAATTCTGGGCTTGATGTTTGTTGATCTCGACCCCGAAGCGGCGTACAGCGAGGTTTCCGAGTTGCGTGATGCGCTGCGAGCCAACTTGATCCACGCGATCGAAGAACTCCAGGGATCGGCGATTGGCGAGCCGCTGGAAGTCGCCGAAATGCAGTCCATTCTTGGTCAGTCTCTGGCTGGTCTTGGCGAGCCGCACCTCGCGGTTGAAGTAACCGAAAAGGTTTTGGAAACAAGGAAAACCCTGCTTGGCCCCGACCACCCCAAAACGATCCGCAGCTTGGGTGATCTGGGGGCGTTCTACAAACGTGCCGGAAAACTTGACCAGGCCGTGGCGATGCTCGAGGACGCGCTCGCTCGGTGCAGGTCCGTCAACGGCCCGGTCGCCGAAGAGACGCTTGCTAATATGAATAATCTGGCTATGGCGTACAAAGAATCGGGCTCGATGGACAAAGCCGTTGCCCTGCTGGAAGAGGCACTCGCGCACAGAAAAGCCAAATTTGGAATCGATGCCCTCGAAACACTCAGCATCGTCAGCAACCTCGCAGCCTGTTATGTGGATGCCGGCTCAATCGATAAAGCCCTGCCGCTGTTGGAGAATGTACACGCGATACGCAAGGCCAAGCTCGGCCCGGATCATCCGTCCACGCTCACAAGCCAGAACAATCGGGCGATCACTTATCAGAAATCCGGGAACCTTGCCAAAGCCCTGCCCCTGTTGAAGGAGACGCTTGAACTCCGAATGGCCAGACTCGGCCCCGATCACCCTTCCACTTTCGCATCGACAGGCCATCTGGCTCGTGTCTACAGCAAGCTGGACCAACCCGACAAAGCACAGGTGCTGTATGAAGAGTCGTTAAAACTGCGCAAGGCCAAACTCGGCGCTGACCATCCCGACACCCTCAACAACATGATCAATCTGGGGGCAAACTATCTCGACTTGGGGATGATCGAGGAGGCACTAACCCTGTTGGAGGACGCGTTCTCGCGCACCAAAGCTAAACTTGGCGCCGATCACTTCTCGACGCTGTCCTGTATGAACAATCTTTTTCGGGCTTACCGCAAGTCCAACCAACCGGACAAGGCCCTCCCGATTTTGGGAGAGGCACTCACTCTTCGCAAGGCCAAGCTTGGTCTTGACCACCCTGATACCGTCTCCACCATGAACAGCCTGGCGGATTATTACGATTCGCTCGAGAAGCACGACCAGGCGTTGCCGTTGTATGAACAATTGCTCGAAGTCACCACAGCGAAACAGGGACTCGATCACGCTGATACGCTGCAGGCCATGAACGAATTGGCCGATTGCTGCCTGGCTGCAGGCCAGCTTGAAAAAGGATTTTTATTGTACGAGCAAGTCGTGGAATTAAAGAAGACCAGGTTTGGGGCCGACGACAAACGTACGATAGACAGCGTGACCAGGTTGGGCATGTCACACCTCGAAGCCGGCCAACCGGGCAAAGCCATTCCATTGCTCGAACAGGCTCTGAGTCTCAAAGGTACCAAGTACGCATTCGATGACGCGAGTACGTTGCGCAGCATGATTCGGTTGGCCACAGCTTACCTTGCAAACGACAAAGCGGACAAAGCTGAGCCATTGTTCGAGCAACGGAGTCGTTTTTTGGAAGCAGAAGAACTCCTTCGTGAATGTTTGAAAATACGTCAGGAAACGCAACCCGATTCATGGAGAATTTTCGACACCCAATCGATGCTTGGCGCCGCATTATTGGGTCAATCAGCATCAGTTGATGACAAAACCAAAAAAGCGAAATTGTTGACCGGGGCGGAGTCTTTGCTTGTCGATGGCTATGAAGGGATGAAGCAACGCGAGGCATCCATCCCACCGAACGGCGCGACTCGCATATCCGAGGCACTCGACCGGTTGATTGAACTCTACACCATTTTGGAAAAGCCAGACGACGCTCGGAATTATCGCGACCTGCGCGCCGCCTATCCGCCAATCCCTGAGAAATGATCAAGCGGTCAGCACTGAAAGACACCAAGCCAGACAAAACCTACAACCTGCCCTCGTGCCATTCGGACCTGCCCCGGTGGCCTGTTCCATCAGCGATTGAGCGACATCAGATTCTGTCGGGCGCGAACAAACTCGTTGGCTGCCACGGCCACTTTAGACGGCAATCGAGACTCAACATTTTCGATTGCCGCATCCGAACCGCTTTGGATCAATTGATGGACCCACAGGCTGGATAGGCGTTCTCCGGTTGAAAACAGCCCTTTGGCGGGAAGAACATGCGATTCGGCCAGATGG
>JBGSXT010000151.1:0-2296 GCA_041751295.1 Mariniblastus sp. | reverse complement strand
GCCGATCGCATCCCAGCGTAAACGCGGATCGGGCGCATTGCTTCGCGACCAAGGAAATCACTGATTTGTTCTCGGGTTGGCCCGTCAGCGATAAAGTTCTTTCCCTGCCGTCCTATCGAATCCCATGATATCAATGACTCGTTGCTGCCTGTGGCGATCGGATAGACAGGTTGTTCAATGCCCTCATCGACCAATTCGTCGGCATGCAGAAAAATCGAGTCGGCGGCGCGGAGCAACACCCGGGCGATGATTCCATTGCCGATCAGCAACAACAGAAAACCCACCAAAAGTGTACTCACCACAATCGACACACGACGTGGCAACAGGCGATTGAGCCAACTCGCCAACCAGGCACAAACGCGAATCAGCAACCGAGTCGCGCCGATCAGAATGGCACCGCTTAGAAGTGCAATGGCAGCAGTCCGCCAGGGATAGGCTGTTTCTGCCAACGGCATTTCCATCAACTGGCGGATGGAGTTTTGCCAGTACGTCATCTGTCGCAAACAATGGACAAAGAAAATCGCCACGCCCAACGAAACAATCATCTTGAGAATTCTTTGTGTCCGCTCATTCGTCGGCGAGGGCAATTCAAGAAAATGGTACAGCCACTGGCAGGCGACTCCGAGACTGTACCCAACGGCAATTGCGATTCCAGAAAGGACTCCCTGAAAGAACCAGGGACGCGGCAGCAGCGACGGACTTACGGAGAGGGCAAAAAACAAAGTCGCAAAGACGAGTCCAATAAATGAAAACGAATTCCAGTATTGATTCAGCTGTTTCATTACTTCAAACCTGAACCGATCGCTGGTCTCTCACTGCTCGAGGAATTCAACTCTGCCGGTATTCATGTCGTACATCGCCCCGACAATCGAGATCTGGCCGTCTGACTCCATCTTTTGCAGGATAGGACTTTTTTTGCGAATGTCGTCAACCGTCTGCCGCACATTCTGCACCGCGACCTGATGTACGAATTCTTTATTCTCGCTGGTCTTTTCACCTTCGTAATCGGAGAAATGCTCGACCGCTGGGCGGATATTGGCCAGCATCGGCGTGATGTTGCCAAGTTCAACGCCATCGATTGCACCTTTGACCGCCCCGCAGTATTCGTGGCCCAGCACAAGAACCAGTTTCGCACCGGAATCCTTACAGGCAAATTCCATGCTGCCAAGAATGTCGGTGTTGTCGAAATTGCCAGCGACACGAGCGACGAAAATATCACCGATTCCCCGATCGAAAACATCTTCGACGGGTATTCGGGAATCAAGGCAGGACAATACGACCGCCTTTGGGAATTGGCCCAAGGCTGCGTCGCGGACCAGTTTGGAGTGGTTTCGCGCCGTCAAGGATCCGGACACAAATCGTTCATTGCCCGTTTTCAAAAGCTTCAGGACCGCCTCGGGCGTCAACGCATCCTGTTCCGCTTTCGTCAAGACCCGTTCCACAAGCGGAACGGAGTCAACCGCCCGCTCGGAATTCTGTTTGCCTCCAGTTTTCGACGCTGGCTCCTGCACCCAGCCACATGCCAAGAGATTTATCGGGCCGAACAGTACGAACAGCAAAACCCAGGGTTGTAACATTTTCAATTTCATGGGGACTTTCATGATCAAACAGGCGACTTGCCGAATGACAGGGTCAATGGCAGGATATTTGAATCGTTGACCATTGCGATTGTCAATTGGAACGAATTCAAACTGAATCGCGTGTTGGCCTGGCCTCCTTCGCTACACCGGCTTTACCCGGCTTCTGTGCACTTGATTGGCAATCAAGTTTCGTCGGTACTATTCGGCCATCCGACTCCCTGAGAGTTATTTGCCTCCCTTGCTGTTTAGGCTCGTCGGGCATACTCGATCGTTCATGATGGGAATTCATGATTCAGCCAGGAACCTCAGAGTCTCACTGGTTGCCTTGATGACGCAGTGTAACGCGAGCGGGCGAGCGACCCGGGGTCTCGTCTCGCAGCCTGCCAGAAGCGCATATGGAACGAATTGTTAGCCATCAGTGCCCCATGTCCCAAGCAAGAATGTCGTAATAGATAGCTGGGACACCAGCTTCCGTCGCGATTTTGGTAATTTTCCGTTGGAACGCCGAGTATTGGTCGTGGGTTTCGATGTAATTCATGGTCGCGTTCCCTGGGATGGAAAATTCAGGTGCGATAGTACGCAGGCCGATGATTGTGTAACTGTCAAGCGGCACGTGTTGCAGAGAAATAAGCGTTTGCTTCTGATCTGAGGATAGAGCCCGAAGGCAAGCAAATTTCTTCAGAACGAGGTTGAAAAGCTTTGCGCCTCGTCCATAC
>JBGSXT010000150.1:0-1991 GCA_041751295.1 Mariniblastus sp. | reverse complement strand
AGCGGGACATAAAGGCCTGAACACCGGGCGGCGGTGCCGTCGGAAGAAATACTTCCTGCACTCCGTCCGCAGGCTGGTTGAACGTCGGCTCGAACGCACTCAAATGGGCTGCGTCATCGCTTTGAGAAAGCGGAATGAATTGGGCGAATGGATTGCCGGAGTCAAACCGGAATTCCAGCAGGCCAAAACCGGATTGGTTGATACCGAAGTCGTCACCAAGGAAATTGACTTGACCGAAAATGTTGGTCGGTCCATTGAGACCGGAAATCTCAAACGAACTGGGGTGCCCCATCGCGTGGAATGCTTCGTGAACAGCAACATCGACCATCCCTTCCGTCAGTACCAAAAAAACAATATCGTCAACATCCAGCCTAATCGTTGCCGTTCGCGGAAGGGACCAGGCGCGAAGGGTAGAAGTAAAGCGTAGAAATGGGTTGGGAATCAAATTCGCAAATGTGTTCGGTCCAGCCACTGCCAACGCCGGCTCTTCGACGTCTTCAATCACAACTTCAATACGTAATGGAGTATTCAGTCGCCGCCGCAGAAAAAACGGAATGTCATCGCGATATCCGGCGAAAACCTGATCGAGAAACGCCTCCGCTTCAAGCAATTGATCAATCAAATCTGGCAGCAGTAAATTGCAAATGATGAACTCGAGTCCTTCGTCTGTATCATCTGGAAGCTGACATTGAATGATCGCCAACAAATCCAAATCTACGGAATTAGTCAGTTGCGTACCGAATGTCTGAGTCTGAGCGTTCGAAACGGCCGGTTGCCAAACCACGGCAATTGCCAAAACGACACAGAACCAGGAAATCAAGCGTTTGCCAGTTAGCATTTCGTACTCCATTCGGGGCTGAGCCAGTGGACTGGCCAACAAATAACAACAAGCTATCACAAACAGGCCGACAGGATCAGGCAAAAACTGGCCTGCAAGTCGATAAGCGTTTGAACTGCCCTTATAGAATAGTCAGTTCCAGCTACGATTTCAACGTTTTTCGGAACCTGGTCTAATTCAAATTTAGGGAAATTTACGTCTTTGGTCCCAGCCTGTTTGCCATTCGAACCCGGCCTTGGGCGACAGGAATTATCGTTATGTTCGTCAAATATTGACTTTCTTATTCAACCCTTACAGAACGGACGTCCGATAAATCCAGCGAAGACATGCTCTATCGGGGGTATTGATAGAGCGATTCGCAAGCTTGAAAAGCGGGAAGAGTCGTGATGGCATTGAAAAACCTGTTTTCTCTGGGTGTTTTGGCAGCATTGATGTTCACACCCAAACTGGTGTTGTGCCAGCTGCATGTTCCCGGACCTCGATTCGAGCACTATGACGTCGAAAGTGCTGACTCCACCCGTCCGGCCGCGACACCTGGTATCTACGATTACGACGCCCAGATTTTTGCACCTGTCGAATTTTCCAACGGCGAAGAGCTGGAACCGAAGACGGGATTTTTTTTCAGCATGGACCGTTTGTATACCAGCGTTTCCGGAAACAACGACGAGAGTGGCGGGATTGGCCCTTATTACATTTGGGGCAACCGGTACGATGCCGGTTACATGAATACGGAAGACGATGGCTGGAATGCCGTCTACGAACAGAGTGAAGGAAATCAATTTGTTCGAGGCGGTAATATCTTGGTGCCCAATCCGGAGCAGCTGACGACCAAGTTGGCCAGCGTGGAAATCAACAAAGTCTATCGCCAGCAACTCAGTCGAGGAGGCTGGATTGAACCGTACGTCGGATTGCGATATTTCAACGTCAGCGATTCGACGATCCAGGATTTCCTGGGTGGCGTGATCGGTGGCGTTACGTCCAATCGTTTCACTCAAAACGTGACCAACAGCGCTGTCGGACTGAATATTGGCGGGCGACTGGTAAAACAGCGAGGTCGGTGGCGCTATTCAAACGATATCGCCATTGCACCAACCTACAACGAACAGCGATTTCTTGCTTCCGATTTCACCAACATCGCGGGCACCGTCTTCTC
>JBGSXT010000149.1:0-5189 GCA_041751295.1 Mariniblastus sp. | reverse complement strand
CGTAATACCGATGCAGCCGGGGTGCAATACCCTTGCGAATGATCAATTTGTGGGCTGGGGGGAGTTCAAAAATACCGCGAAAAGCGGTTGCTCCAGGAACAGGAACCCAAAAAGAAAAAATCTGATCAAGTGCTCGAGACTCAATTTGCCGCGGAACCTGCCGCAGTGTAAACAATGCCTTGATTTCTGAAGCGAATGCAATTGTTTTTCGGGAGTGGTAGTAGAACAAGGGACAAATGCCAAACCGGTCCCTCGCCAAAATCAGAGTCTCGATCCGTGGATCCCAGATCGCAATTGCAAACGGGCCGTTCAAGCGGTCCGTAAAACGTTCTCCATATTTCAAGTAGAGCCGCAGAATGACTTCCGTGTCGGATTGAGTCTGAAGCTTCGAATGGCCAACGAGGTGATCGGTGCGAAGTTCTCGGTAATTGAAGACTTCACCGTTATAAACGATGACAACGCCCGTTTCTTCGTCGCGCATCGGCTGTTGGCCATGTTCGATGTCGATGATCGCGAGCCGGGCCGTACCCATGCTCAGATCTTTATCGCGATAAGTCCCGAATTCATCGGGGCCGCGATGCTCCAACATCGCCAACATCAAGTCGACGCTTTTTTCGTCTCCGCCGTCGGCAAACAATCCAGCAATTCCACACATATCAGGCTCGATATCTTCCGGAAAAGATCATCGGTTGCAGCACAGATTCCTTCGCATGGGGCAGCAGCAATTCCTGCCATCGTTGCAGCAATTCGGCCTGGCCAATTCCTGACTCGTGAAACAGCCCCAACGTACCTCCATCGGAAGAACCGACTTGAGCACGGGTTTTTTTCGCCAACAGGTGGGGAGTTGCCCGCTGGTCAACCAATGCAAGGTTCAAACTCCGTTTGACGTCTTCGGAGTCCAGCAGTTCAGGCGGTACTGTAAGATAATCATTGACCAAAATCGAGAACGGCTGAACCAGAGTAAAGCCCCAACGATGAAATATTCCCATTTCGCGATCACTTGAATCCAGTCCGTAAACCAGAAAACGTCGGAGCCGTCCCCGCGATACATTGGGCAACGGATAATAGACGGTGCCCGCAAATTCTTCCGCAGAATAATCGGCGACAAACTCGTTCATCAAGTCGCCCGTCAGAACGATTGCCGGGTCACGGTCCAACTCGCTTCGTAGCTGTTTCGCAATCTGAAAATTGACCCAAGCGCAATGCACATTGAAGTCCCGCCAATCCTGACAATATTGAATGACCTGATTGAGCATCTCGTCATTCATCTGCCGTTTTGCCACCACCGATCGGAATGGCATGTCGAGCGCAGCCGCAATTGAACGGGCAGCCTGATAATCATCGCTTAAAGATTCGTAGGAAAACGTTACCGCCGTGACGTTTTGCAGATGACGACGTGCATAGGAGGCAATCATCGTGCTGTCCAGGCCCCCTGAAAGACAGACAAAAAACGGACCATTCGGAAACTGCCTGTCCAACTGAATGAAGAATTCAGTCAGCTTGCGGTCGAGACCGCTGGTAAATCGACTTGCATTAAAATCGGCGTCGGTCTCAATTGCGCTCAGATCACAGTAACTCGACAGCTGCACCGAACCCGTTTCCCTGTCAATTCTGACGAAATGACCAGCGGGCACAGACATCACCCCATTGGCGTCACCAGTCGCCTCGGCCACGTCATGCAAGTAGTGACCCACGGTGACCAAACCACTGTCGACAGCTACATGGTAGAACAGTTTGTTCAACCCCAGGCGATCCCGACAAAGTTCGATCGATTGTATTTCTTTGCGCACCATCGCAAATTGACCAGATACAGGTCGTGAACACGATTTTTCAAGAAGGACCTTCGAACAGACTTCTGATTCGGTGCCCTGCCAAAACAGGTTCGGCGGAAAGTCCAATCTGCGTAAGGAATATCGGGATTGCACATGCATGATTGAACGCCTAAAAGAATCTGCGGGAATAGCCGAGGATTTTGCATTCCGGAACCAGTTTGGTCACGGCAAAACCAACGCTCATCAGGACGTTTAATGAGTGTACACTCTCTTTGCGAACATAGGTGACTGCTCGACGATAACCCTGAGTCTTTGCCATCTGCAGCAGCTGCCAGGAAGCGTTTCCCATCAACCCCCTGCCGCGAAAAGGGGCAAATGTAAATGCGGCTTCAATGGCAACTTCGTTTTCGCGTAACGGCAACAGCATCCTGCCATAATTGGCCTGAATGATTTCATTCTCAGACGGGTAAATGATCCATTGCAGATAGGCCAACGACTGCTCGACATCAATTGCGTAACAGTTCCTGAATCCGCATTCGTAGAATTGAATCCGCTGTAACAGTTCCCGTTTGTCGTCGAATGATTGTTCCGAAAGTAAATCGTACAGTGCTTCCATTTCGGAATTGGTGACACGGCGAATATCACCACCTCCAATTTTCCGTGGAGGAATCGACGACAGCCCCTGCAAACGGTGATGCAGCAGATAGCAATGATTGAAGTATGCAACGCGACGCAACGCCAGCCGTGCCAGTTCATGAATCCGGAAGTGTTTGATCGCTCGAATCGTTTGCATCGTTGTTCAATTTGACTGGGCTTTGTCCCAGTCGCAGCTCAAACAGCGACTAAAAACTCTGCCGATGGGCGTGACTCGGAAGACTTCATACTAATCACGCCCAGTTCGTTTTGCAACGAAAACGACCGGGATGATCCCGGGAAAATCCAACGTTTTTTGAGTGATTTCACGGATTGAATTTGCAGCAGTCATCGCTGCTTACGAGTCCATTCCAATTCAATGCACGCCTGCTGCTCGACTTACGGAGGACCCAACAACAATAGAGCAATATTCATGTAGATCACGATGCCGACAATGTCGATGATGCCGGCGACAAACGGGTTGCTCATCATCGCCGGATCCCAACCCAATTTTTCAAAGATCAGCGGCAAGATGGAACCGGTCAACGTTCCGGAAATGACAACCAGCAGCAGGGTAATGGGAACCACCAGAGCTTCGATGGAAAACAGATCGACTGTATCGAAAAAGATCGCGGTCAAGTAGCCCATCAGCCCCAGCACGCTGCCCAGGGTTAAGCCCATGACCAATTCTCGGCAAATGATCTGCCACCAATCGCCCAGTTTGATATGGCCACGAGTCAAAGCAGTGATGATCAAAGCGGCCGACTGGCTGCCCGAATTCCCGCCGCTGCTAATGACCAGTGGGATGAAGGGAACCAGCCAGACCCATTTTTCGAGTTTCGCATCATGCTGTTCCAGAGCGAATGCCGTCAATAATGCGAAAAAAAACAGGATCATCAGCCAGATGCCCCGTTTCCAGCTGAGTGTAATCAGAGAAGTCTTCAAATAGCTTTCGTCCAACGGATCGACGGCGCCGCTGCGATGCGCGTCTTTGGTGGCCTCTTCGTGAACAACGTCGATAATATCGTCGTGGGTAATAATGCCCAGCATCTTGCGCTCTTCGTCGACGACAGGAATCGCCAGCAAATCCAGCCGCGCCACCTTGTCCGCTACTTGCGACTGATCTTCCATCGCAGTACAGGTAATCAGTTCGGTTTCCATGATCTCGGACAGCAACGTGGTTGGTCGGCGCATGCCAGCCAGCAATTGGCGAGTCGAAACCAGTCCTAGCAAATGGTCCTCGGCATCGACGACATACAGGTAGTAAATCGTTTCGTACTCTTCGGACTGCCGACCGATTTCCGAGATGGCAGTTTGAATGGAAAGATTGGCCGCCAGTTTGGCAAATTGGGTCGTCATCACGGCCCCGGCTGTCCCATCTGGATACTGGCTCAATCGCAGATAATCGCGACGTTCGGCGGTTGGAAGTCGTTTGAGAATGTCATCGAGTACTTCTGGATCGAGTCCTTGCAGCGAATCGGCTCGATCGTCGGCTGCCATTTGGGCGACCATCTCGGCAACTTCAGCCCGGTCCTGGGAAATCAGGATTTCCGTTTGCCGATCCGATTCGAGGAAACAGAAAATTTCACAGCGGCTGTTCAAATCCGCGTGCCTCAATACCGCCCAGATCTCATCGGCCGAGAGTCCCTCGAGGAATTCTGCGGTACGTGAAGGGTGCAACGCTTCGCAGAATTCGCGCAGCGCGCTGGCGTTGTCATCCGCGAGCAGTTCGCGGAGTTCGGGCAATAACAGGGTATTGATCATATCCGGCTAGGCGACTCCGCGCTCGCTTTCAGAAATCGAGTGTTGGACGTCAGACTCAGAAATGTTTCCGTCTTCGCTGACGTCTTCGAATCGTACACTAACCCTCTTTGAAACGCCCGACTCCTGCATCGTCACGCCGTACAACGTTGTGGCCGCAGTCATGGTTTTCTTCGAGTGGGTCACAATCACGAATTTTGTCCAACCGAGGAAGCTCTTCAGGACTTCGATAAAGCGACCGATATTGGCCTCGTCAAATGGAGCATCGACTTCGTCCAACACACAAAATGGACTGGGTCGAAACTGAAAAATGGCCATCAACAGCGATACCGCCGTCAGCGCTTTTTCACCGCCACTTAACAGCGAATTATTGAACTCAGGTTTGCCCGGTGGTGTCGCAATGATCTCAACGCCAGCTTCCAGCGGATCGACACCTTCTTCCAGAATCACATCTGCTTTGCCGCCGCCAAACGTCTGTCGAAACAGCGATTGGAAGTTACCTCGAATGGCATCCAGGGTCTCGACAAACAGTCGACGGCTGTCGGAATTGATTCGCTGGATGATGTTCTCCAGCGAACGTTTGGCCGCAACCAGATCCTGATACTGTTCATCCATTTTCGTGTATCGCTGTTCGAGGTCCTCCAGTTCAGCCAACGCATCCATGTTGACGGAGCCGATGGAACCAATCTTTTTCCGCAGCTCGGAGATTTCGTTGTCAATGGCGTCGCGATGCGCCAGTTCCTGTTCATCGGTCGGTTGGCACGCCGCAACGGCGATATCGATCCCGTAATCCTCTTGCAATCTTTCAGCCAGCCTGGTTCGTTCCATTTGCAGGTGGCTGGTTTTCAATTCGGCTTTATGAAGTCGGTCCTGACTATCCCGCAACCCATCCCGGTGCGTTTTCAACCGTTGGGCAACTTCACGGCGCTGACCATCAATCGCGGTCTTTTTTGTGGTGACTGAATCGAGCAGTGCGAGAATCCTGGTTAAATCGGCTTCTGCCGCCTGTAGCAATTCATTCGC
>JBGSXT010000148.1:0-2349 GCA_041751295.1 Mariniblastus sp. | reverse complement strand
AAAGTGCAGAAGGAAAAAAAGAACAAGTAATACTTGGCAGTAAAAAACAAAAGCCCCGGCATGTCTGACGGGGCTTTTTTTGTTTCACGAGCTGAACAATCCGCTCAGTTCATGATGTACATCGAATCCATCCACTTTTCGATTCGCTTGGACGTGGCCTGCAGATGGGACAGCGTGTAGGCGTCGTAAGACTTGTCTTCAGACGCTTTGTCAACTTTCGTTTTCAAGTCGCGAAGCTTCATGGCTGCCAGATTCGAAATCGGCTTCATTGCCGCTGCTGACAAGCGGTTCGATTTAGTCAAATCCATCAGGCGGTCGACGTGTTCCGATTGCAGATTGCGCCGCAGACTGGAAATTGCCGGACTGCGTTCCGTAAACTTGCCTGCTGGTTTTTCATCCAGTTCTTTCCAGACAGCTGTTGAAACCGTGTCCAGGATATCGAACAGAGTCAATGCTTCCTGATCCGCCGCGATACGAACTTCGTTGTCGTAAACACGGCGCAGCGTCGTTGGATTCATCAATTGCGACAGTGCCGCAGCCTGCATGCCAATGATTCGATCGTGAACGGGCCAGGCCGGTTCGTCGCTGGCTGAGAAGAAAAAGCCGCCGCTGTTCCAGGGATCACTGGTCATGTGCAGCAGCAATTCCGGAGTCAGACCAAAGGCCTCGTCGAACAGCGTGTTCTCGATGACAAAATCAAGCGCTTTCCGTTGTTGCTCGGTCGAAACGATTTCAATCGGCGTCCGACCATTGGGATCGCCTTTCTTGTCGCGATGCACGAACGTGCCTCCAATCCAGTTGGCCATCATGCCGGTCGCCTGATTCTGCAATCGCAGGGTCAACAGATATCCATCACGGGCCTTGGACCAGCTATCGCCATCTTTGACGAAGTCTTTCACAATCTTCTGGCGATGATGTTTCGCCAGTCCCATTTGGCTGACAGCAAAATCCAGAGGATCTTTGCCGAAGTCATAGCGGCGGGCGAGTGGGTCGGGGCCAACGGTGTCTTCATCGGTTGCGAACTGCAATTCCGGTTCTGCGACACGCGACAGAATTTTCTCCAGTCCTTTTTCGTCAGTAGTGTATCCATATTCGATGGCCCACATGTCGTAAGGACCCACGCCAATCATGGAGTAGTCCCCTTGAATGTCACCGGCTTCAAAATTGAAATTCGTGGGCAAATAGTCCATGACGCTGCCGGCCAGGGCTTTTTTGCCTTTGAATGAGTCGCTGTTCATTTCGGCCAGAGTATAAACACTGGACGCTTTGAAATTGTGGCGCAAGCCGAGCGTATGGCCAACTTCGTGGCTGACGAGGTCGGCCAGCAGCGGACCAATGAACGATTCCGGCATCCCATCGAGCATTTGCTCCTTGGACTCTTCATCTTTCTTTTCTTCCTTTTTGTCTTCCCCCTTCTTGTCGCTTTCGTCATCAGCGGAGTTGTCCAATAGATATCGCTGCATCATTCGCATCAGTGCGACGTCGTAGCCTTTTCCCTCGGCGGCAAAACAGGCGCCGTTTGTCTGACTGACCCGATTCACCAATCCGTCGATCGAATCGTCCCCCATGGCGGCTGTCGTGACGCGGCTCTGTTCGTGTCCCGCGTAGGGGAGGGAGGCCTGATGTTGGATCGACTCGCGAATGAAGTTTCGCTGCTCAGGCGCAGCCAACCGGACGCGCGGATCCCAATTGGGATGTTCGGCGTACCAGGCCAGTGTTTCCGGAGTCACGCCCTGCATAGCAATTTTTGGCATCAATTCATCGAATTGGTCTTCGAAAACACGAATCCAGCCATCGGTCAATACGATGTCGGCATCAAGAATTTCGCCCGTTCTCGGATCGACCCTGCTGGGCCCGATCGCGGTACTGATATTGTTGTTCAGCCAGCGGACGAAATTGTATTGGACGTTTTCCGGATCCTTGTCCATGTGGGAATTGGTCTGTTTATCCTGCTGACGCACTTCGATCGCATCCAGAATTCCAACCTGTTCAAAGGCTTTGTTCCAATTCAGAATTCCTTGCCGGACCCAGCGTCGATAACGAACCGGTGTGGTGTGTTCGATGTAAAACACGATCGGGTTCTTGGCCGGGCTGAGTTGCAGGTTTGGATCGCGTTTCTCTAGATTCCAGCGGTTGGCAAAACGGACATTCGTATCGTCCGTTTCATATTTGCCAAAATCCCGATAGGTCGTCGTGAAGTAGCCGATGCGCTGATCTGCGGTTCGCGGCTTGTAACCCGGCGTGCCTTCGATCTTGCTGATGGAGTAATGCAAGGTTTTGAGTCCGCCGTCGGCCATGGGAACTTCAAAGGCGATTTCGGCGTTTTTTACAAAAGACTTGGCGTTCTTG
>JBGSXT010000147.1:0-1832 GCA_041751295.1 Mariniblastus sp. | reverse complement strand
AGCCAAAATGTTTGGATTAACGACGGCCGCCAAATCCAAGCCTGCATTCGCCCCCACGTCGACAGCCGACGCCACGAACTGGCGTCCGGTCTCATTCTGAACAGGGAGTCAAGCTGATTGAATATTGTTCATATCTTTGTTTGCCAACTTGTGGTTCTGATTCCGTCCAGTGGACAAATCCAGGACGAGCCAAACGGCGGCCTGTCTGCGATCGGACTGGTGGTGACAATCGATCCGGACAAGTTACTTGGCCACGGCCTGTCCCAATCTTGGTTGCTGGTCGACGCACCTTTCCGCAACAACAGGGTCACCAGCCAACCACTTTCAAAAGTCAATTTTGACCTTCAGCCCATCGAATCTTCCGATGCCGCCATTGTCGAAATTCAATTGGCAGGCACCACTGTTGGCGAATCAACAAGCAGCAATCAGTCGAGCAGGATCGCAATGGATTCTCTGACGCATTGCGAAGCCAAACAACGGGTGTACATCAACCCGTTTGGCTTGGCGTTCGACAACAGCATTTGCAAAGTGCAGTCGAACCAGAGCCTCAATCATGTCAAATCGCGGAATCCATTTACCGGGGCGATGGTGAAAGCGGCCTTCCGACATTTTCCGAAAGAAGTCAGTTCTCGGGCCGAAAGTTTCGCCCGACAGCAAGTACAGAATCATCTGGCAATCAGCAATGCAAACCTGAAAAACACAATCGAGTCTGCAACCCGGGAAATGATCGCGGATTACCCTTTGATCGGCCAGTTCGACTGGCATTTCTCGTCGGACCGAAACCGCGTCTACTTAACAGCAATGACAACAGTACCACTTGCCGAATCAGCGACACTTCCGACTTCGTCGATCTCGATCGCGGTGCACGAAACGATTCTGGAACAAATGTTGAACCGGAGACTTTCCAACCTGCAAATCGATTCGGCAAGTCTGGAAAATTGCTATAGTAATGTTCCTGGGAATTTCAGACTCCCGCCGCTCGGCGACCGACCGGACTCAGCATGGTCAGTCACACTGGGACAGAATCCGGTGCATATTGAATTCATCGATGATTCAATGGTTGTTCGCCTCAGCAGTGAACGAATCGAATCGGAAGGGCGAACCCTTTCCGGACTGAGCGTTGTGGCCGGATATTCGCTGAAACAGGACCTGGAAAAATGGTTGATGGTCAGAGATGATGAGGTCGAAGTGATCGATTCGGCCAACGGGGATGGACAGCTGGGCGCACGTCAGCAGGTTTTTCGCACGGTCATGCGGAAGCGGTTCGACCGAATCATACCCCGCAGCATCACGATTCCTGAATTGAACCAATCGAAACGACATGAACAACTGGATCTTGATCTGCATTTCCAGCGTTTTACTCTTAACGACCAAAACCTGGTGATTGCCATTGATAACCGATAAACGATTTTTGCGACTGTTATTTGCAGCTAGCCTGTTTGTTTTCACACACTCATCGCCGATGTGGGCCGGGTCGCCATGGCAATCGCCGGAACAGCACGCAGCATGCTTGCCCGTCAACACGATCGCCGCTCTTTCGATTCAGGATTCCAAACGCTGGATAGCGAATTGGCCGACGACGGCGATCGCCCAATATTTTGCCGAACCGGCCATGAGCGAATGGGTCAGCAACGTTGCGGCCGAAGCAGAAAAAGAACATCCCTGGCTGACTTTCGTACAACGCCATTCGATATTTCAATATCTCGATGGCCAGGCAACGGTTGCCTTGGTTGAATCCGGAGACAGTATCGGATTGGCTGTGATTCTCGATGTCGCCGATTCCGACCAATTTGCCGAGTTCGTTGTAAACCTCCGCAACGATCTGCAGAAAC
>JBGSXT010000146.1:0-1758 GCA_041751295.1 Mariniblastus sp. | reverse complement strand
CTGCAATCACGAAGCCAATGTCCGGACGCATTGGTACCGCAACAACGCCCAGCCCCCGAAAGAAACACCCCATACAACAAAACAAAAACCTGATACGCTCCGACGCGGCCACGCGAACGCTACCGGTCTGCACCCGGCGAGCCAGCAAAAACTACATTAAAATCACTTCCGCGGACGCTTGATTGAGGGCTAGACAGCGCCAGTTTTACGTGGCACCTGTTGAGGTTGAGTTTCAAGCCAAACATGGGGCGATCGTAGCAGCTTTGAATGTGGTCCCATCGCTGTCTGTAATTCTTGGGCTATAGCACTCTTCGGGGGGTCATTTGATGGCAACGATGTAGGCGATCCAGCTGGGGTCGCTGGTTGTTTCGGTTTGGATTTTCCACTTGGAATCGCCGTTTTCGCTTTCGACTTCCCAATAGACATGGCTCGCCGAAAATCCGGCTGCCTGGAGTAATTCCCGGATTTCCGGAATCGTCCAGAATCGCCATTCATATTCGAAGGCTTTCTTCATGCGACTGCCGTCGGCAAATTTGAAACTGATTTCAAAACTGGCGTCGCTGGTGATCGGATTGAATCGGACCTGCTTCCAATGGTATTTGAAACCGTTCCTCCCTTTTTTAATCGTCCGCCGGTCGATATGGCCTTCTTCGTAACAGGCTCCGCCCCCCATCATATCCATCACCATGATCCCCTTGGGGTTCAAATTCGACCGCGCGACCTTGAAATACTCGATGATTTCCGGTGTTGTCTTGAAGATCCAGAACGAAAAATTCTGGGCGGTCAGGATATCGACCGGTGGGCGGTTTCTCTGGCGTACGTCCTGTTGCAGGATGCGAATTCGCTGCTGCTGGGCGTCGTTGAGCCGAATCAGATTATGGGCCCGGCCCCAATCAAGCGGCTCGGAATCAAGATCGACGGCGGTCGCTGTCCGTTTCGCATTGGAAGCGACCCAGGCGCAACAGATCGAGAACGTGCCACAGAAATCTTCCCTCAAGGAACAGGGCGTTTTCCGGAATGCTTGCCGATAAGCCTGCTGAAAAAAATCAATCTCGTGCTCCGGAGATTGGACCGATTTCTGGTAGCAGCGATAACGGTCTGCCCTGGCGGCCAGGGATTTTTTCTTCTTTCCGGATTTGGTTTTGCTCACGTTCGTGGTCGCCTGTGTCATGGAAGTCAATCATTGTGTTCGAGTCGTTGCCAGCATTACGAATTCGTTCACGTTCCCTACTGGAAAAACCAATCAGAATTCGATCCCGTCAGATTGCAAAGGAAAGTTGTCGGTTCGGAATGGTGATGCGGGTAAACCTTCGGAATTGGTCAGGTTGGCGTGCGGTGTGTCCAACCAGTTGTAGCGAACGGCGATCGGTTCCGGGATGTCCGAATGGAAAACAACAACTGTTGCGTCCTTGATTTCTATTTGAGCCGAAATGAATTCTCTGTCAGATCCACAGATGGTGAATCCGTGTTCCGACATGTTGTCGATATCCAGTTTCGTCGCGAATCGAAACGTAACGACAACCTTGTTGCCATCGATCCGAGACGATTCGTAAATTGGACCGGAATGGACTTTGGGGACGGGTTGTGAACTGGCTTCGCTGTCGTTACCAACAACGTCTGCCGGATCAATTGCGGAAGGGCCTATCGATTGCATCCCAGCAGCAACGGTCACCGCATCGACATCTTCCCTTTCCCGTTCAGAATAACACCCTTGTAACGCCCACTGCGACAATCGCTGCGCCACAGTCAGTTTATTGT
>JBGSXT010000145.1:0-3753 GCA_041751295.1 Mariniblastus sp. | reverse complement strand
GAAAGCTGTCCGGAACATTTTTTGACAATTTGTCCAGAGCCATCGCTTCGTGCGCGATCACGTCTCGAGCTTGTCTGAGAACATCAAACTTCAATAGTTGCGCGTCATGCCCCATAGAGGATAACGGGATCGTCTGTGAGCTGCGCATCAGGCGGCGACCTCCAACGCCAAATTTCGTAACCGCCTATAGACGGAACAACGGGAAAGCAATTCTTCATGGGTTCCGCAATCGACGACCCGTCCTTCGGCCATGACCAAAATACGATCGACCAACTCGAGCGTCGCCATTCGATGGGTCACAATCAGAGTCGTCCGCCCCTTCATGAATTCCCGCATGGTATCGAGAATCAGATGTTCACTTTCGGAATCAATTTGGCTGGTGGCTTCGTCGAGAATCAGAATTCTCGGATTCTTGAGAATCGCTCGCGCCAACGACAGCCTTTGACGCTGGCCCCCTGACAGCTTATTGCCATGTTCACCAATCTGCGATTCATAACCCTCTCCCAATTGAGAAATAAACGAATGGGCATGGGCCCGTTTGGCAGCGGTTTCGATTTCGACAGGTGTGGCACACGGCGATCCATAACTGATGTTGGCCGCGATGGAATCGCCAAACAGCATCGTCGTTTGAGTGACGTACCCGATGTCTTCTCGAATGCCTTTTAGGCTCAACTGCTTCAGGTCTTGACCATTGATCGAGATCTGCCCACTTTCCGGATCGAAAAAGCGTGGCAACAGGTTGATCAAAGTACTTTTGCCACAGCCATTCTGGCCGATGATCGCCAGCGACGAACCGGCAGGAACGTCAAACGATACGTCGCGCAATACGGGCAAACCGGTTTCATACGAATACCAGACGGATCGAAATTCGATACTGCGCGGTGAGGGGGACAGCGATATCGGATTGACCGGCTCCGCGACGAGTGGAATTTGATCGATGATCGGGAATACACGATCCGCAGCGACAATGCCGCCCTGCAGTTCCGTATACACATCACCCAGCTTGCGAAGTGGATCGACGGCACCGATCAAGAACGCAAAAAACAGGACAATCTGTCCAAAATCCATTGGCATCGGACTCATTCGGATGCCGAACAGATGTGTCTGCTGGTTGAGAACCAGATAACCACCTGCCAGAACCGAAAGCCCAATCACCAGCACACTGAGCAATTCGTTGTTGGTTCGGGAAAGGGCATTGTACAAAGCGATGCGCATCGCCTTTCGATAGACGTCACGGCCAATAAGCTGAAAACGTCCGGCTTCGTAAGGCTGCATGTTGTTGGATTTTACGATCCGCAAATACATCAACGCCTGATACAACCGATTCAGCAGGTGAGCCGAGTCCTCCATTGCCCGGCGACTTGCTTTTTTGGCTTGGCGTGCCAGGGCGAACATGATCGCCATGGCCACTGGGCAAACAATCATGGAAAACAGCAACAGCCGCCAATTGACCCATGCTGCTCCCATCAGGCAGGCCCCCATTTTCATCGGCTCACGAATGGTCTGGCCGTAGAGCGTCCGAATGGCGCCACCGATGGCCATCGTTTCTCCACGAATTCGATTGATCAGATCGCCCGTTCCCTTGACCCCGATTTCCGACATTTCCATTTGCAACACGTTCTGGAAGATTTGATTCTGCATATCCAGAATCGTTCGCTGGCTGACGCGCGCCACCAGATACATGTTTCCCGCCAGAAAGACACCCCGCGCGAACGTTCCCAAAATCATGAACAGGACGACCAGCTTCAAAGTCGCAAACGGATCAGCCGGAGCGTACGCCTGGATCCACGGTTTCAGTTTGTTGGTTTGTTCAATCTTTTTTTCCTGCTGACTGATTCCGGTGGTCAACGCGAAAATTGTCGATTCGATCGCAGCTCGTGAATCTTGATCGTCAGCGGTTAACCTGGCGTTGCGGCATTTCTCCAGCTCCAGATTCCGATCAGCAATCTCCTGTGTCGACTGGGCAATTCGATCATCGGCCCATTCATGCAACGATTTGTTATGCAACACGACCTCGATAAACGGATACACCGCACCCAGATTGGCACCCCAAAACAGGGCCACAAAAAAGGAAAAGACAATCGAAACGGCCAGCGACCAGCGATATTTGAGCGACATTCGCAATGCACGCCGAAGACTTTTCATGGTTTTTTGGGAGTCCGTGTTATAGTGTTGGAATGCCAGGGCAGTTCGCAGTTTCAGGAAGCTTGACGCATGTTTCCTGCGATGTGCCCCTGGTTCAAAACCACAGGTTCGATTCGATGCTTTCGGTTGTCATTGACCAGCGCGAAATGAATTGCGACCTGTCCATTGATGGTTGTCGAAGCGACCTTTCGAAATCCGGCTTTTTGAAATGCGGACTGCGATATTATGTTTCCGGACTTGATGCGGGCGATGATTTGGTAATGTGGATGTCTGCAGATCACCTCGGCGCAGGCCGATTCAACAAACGCCGTCCCCAGTCCGCAGCCTCGTAGGGAAGGAATGATATGGATGTTCAGTTCCGCCTGTTTGCATTTACGGTCGTAATCGATCCAGAGACTGCCCACCGATTTGGCATTGCGATCCGCGATCATTCGGACGTCCGAATTGCTTGAACCCAGTTTAATTTTCAGCCATTGACGATGGGTATCGATCGAAACGGATTCATTCTCAAAACAGCTGGACCTGGACTCCGGGTCGTTTCGCCAGCGGTGCAGCAAATCTGCGTCGTCCAAGTTGGCGGCTCGAAATGGAAACTGTTGAATGGCTAACCGCCGGGCAATTCGTTCCGCACCATTCCCATCGATCAGGTTCAAGCCGTTGAAAGAAAGCTGTTTGCGAAGTCTCTGGTCACAAATGGCGTCGACGATCAACTCGGTCAACGAGGTCTCGGGCAGGTCGTGGGGCGCCCGAATCAAAGCGAGGCAGCGATCAGCGTGACGCGGCGGGCGCGAATCGAGAAATATTGTTGGCAGTCCATGATCAACCAGTGGCACACAGGCTGAGTCTAGATCAGTGATCGCAAGGTCTGCCTGTCGGATTAGCGAGGGCAGTCGATCCATGTTATTGTGGACGCGCATGCCATGCCGACATTCGGAAACGGCAAAATGGATGTCAGCCGATTTTTGCGTTTGATTGCTGATAAGCAAATCAACCGATATTCGAGTTGAAGCCAACGTATCAATCGCAGTCAAAACTCTGGAAATGTTTCTGGCAGCGTTCGATGCATTGCAGCAGACCAGGATTCGCTCTGCCATTGGCGGAATCTGCCTGGATTGCGGTTTTCTAGATCGCGACCAGTTGGAAATCGGCAGCACGTATTTCGGGCCTGCCAATACGCTTGGGTGGCCTCCGTGGTCCAATTCCACAGGTCCGCAGGAATCGACGTTTTGACGCAAAATGATATCTGCGATCCCCTGTTCCTGACGTCCCCATTGCCGATTCCCGTTTTCGATGACTACCAGTTGCGTTCCGAAACGGTGTAAACCGGCTTGAAAGGGCTGATCAAAACGTTCTCCGTCGAGAACCAGCAAATCCGGCTGCCGGTCACGGATCAGTTCATTGACCACACTTGATTCACAAAACGGATTTTCTAAATCGCTGTTGTCGATCAGCTCGCACCCCAGCCCGTGAATCATTCGCCGTTGCGTCGCTAGCAAACCACTGACCGCAAAATCAACTCGTCCCCCCATCCGGGTCCACGCCGATGCCAGCGAAATACAGCGCCCCAAATGCCCGCTGCCAAGCGGTGGCCCGGAATCCGCGCGAATC
>JBGSXT010000144.1:0-2696 GCA_041751295.1 Mariniblastus sp. | reverse complement strand
CCTTTCGCCGGAGCTGGGAGTTCGGATCTTCAAATCATGGGCGGTCGTGATTGGATTTGTGTCGCACCTGATACTCGATGAAATCTATGCAGTCGATTGGAATGGCAGAAAAATTCGCGTCAAGAAATCGTTTGGAACGGCAATGAAATGGTTCAGCACCAGTACCTGGGCCAATGTATCGACGTACGGCAAGTTGGCGTTTTTGGTGATTCTGGCCCTCGGCGATGCCAGCTTGATGGAATATTTTGGCCGGCAGCCGATAAATTTTCCACAGACGGCCAAAGAATGGATTGTGGATTCCGTAAACGACGGTGCCAAGGTATTCCGCTGAGCGGACTGGCCAGCCGCTCAAGAACGTTTTCGGGAATCGAGCAGAATCGTAACCGGTCCGTCGTTGACCAAGGCCACCTGCATGTTTGCCTGAAATTGACCTGTCGCCACTGCCAACCCCTGGCCACGCAACAGTTCGACAAAAAGCTCATACAACCTCCGGCCTTCAGCGGGTTCCGCTGCATCGACAAAACTGGGCCGTCGACCTTTTTGAACATTGCCACAGAGCGTGAATTGACTGACGACCAAAGCGCTACCCCCCACGTCCAGCAGATCCAGATTCATTTTGTCGTAGGAGTCGGAAAAGATACGCAGCCGTGCCGTTTTTTCCGCCAGATACTTTGCCTGCGATTCATCGTCACCACGTTCGACGCCCAGCAACACCAGAACCCCCTGCCCTACCGCTCCGACAATTACGCTATCAACAGTGACACTCGCTTGCGAAACCCGTTGTATCACTGCGCGCACATTTCGCCTAACGTGTCGGACTCGAATTTGAAATCAGGCCAGCTGAACGAACTTCGTGATTCAGCGTACGAATCCGGTCAACCAGTTCCTGCGTCAAGTCTGTCGGAGGCAGCCCGGTTTCAACTTGAAACAATTCGTCTGGTAAATCAGCATGCCGGGTCAGTTCGTATAACTCCATGGTCACAATGTTCACCGATTCAATTTCCCGATCCGATTTCTGTTGACGGAAAAATGAGATACGATAGGGGAATCATGGAAAAAAATCGTCATTGCCAAGAGTGACTTCTACGGAGTGTGGCAAGTGTTCCGGCAATTGGTCCCAGCGAATACTCTCTCCGATCAACAAATCGTCGACCTGTCCGACCAGCAGGCGGCGGATGCGATCCTGCTTCCAGGCGCCGTGAATGACGAGGACCGGAGTGCCCGCTAAGGTCGATTCTGCGACAGTCGTCAAATCAAAATTGTTCGCCAGACTTTCAAGCAAACTTGAAAGTCCGCCCGTCGCCATCCAGGTCGATGGGTTCGCGATCAACAGGTGCCGGTCAGCATCCGATACCTTGGTCAGATCGGCAAGGTGAAGTGCCGGTTTTACGTCCATCCGCTCGTATCGGTAATAGAATCGCCCATTGCAAATCTGTTGAATCGTTTTGGGATTGTGCAGGTCGCCAAATTCAAATTCGAGCCGGGCCCGCTTACTCCCCTGCCCTGCCTGAATGTAACGGCCTTCCGAAACGATGTGTTGATCAAACAGATTCACACTCAAACGGGCGGATGCTGCCAAGGGGAGCGACCCAAACAGATGGCCCGCCGATTCCAGCAACAATTCATTTCCTTGCCGCCTGCCATTCGGGGTGGCGGCGACTTCCACCGTTGGTTGCGATTCCCTGTGGTTGACGACCCGATCCGCACCGCTATCGCGATCGACACTCCAACCTGGGATTTTGAAACCAGTGAGGTAAAGGACAATCCCGGTCGACAGCAGGCATCCGATGGCTAGCAGCTTGAAGAAGGATGGGAATTCGAGTTTCATGGTCTGGATATTCGGAAATTTCCAAAGATTCGCATTATAACGGGCCGAAAACAGAAGTATCGGTACGAATGAAGAGCGCTTTTTAGACTGGCTCCGCCTGATGTGGAGCGATGACCCAAGTCCGAATTCCAACAACTGTCGCATTCTAAATTTGTTATCGACACCGGTCCATGTCAGTTTGGACAGCTTTAACTGTCTGAACTCGATTGGTACCAAACGGAACCGTAATCGAAAACAACATCGCCTTTTGATGGGCGGCGTCGGACAGCCTTGTCCGGCCAACAACTTTAGGGGGAAATTGATGTTCTCGCGAATCTCAACGAGCTTGTTGATGCTGGCGTTGGCCTCGACGGCAACGGCACAACACTTCCATATCAGGAACGGGATACCCGTCAGTCACAATTTGCCACCAGCCCAAATGCTGTTGGAACCCGGCCCGGGAGTCGGCGGTCCGGGGCCTGGTGTTTTATCAGCTGCCGGGTATGCATCCGAACTCGCCGGTCCAATCGACGGTGGGGCCGCTTCCTCCGGGCCGTTTGCCAGCATCTTTCATCAAAGCATACAAGTTCTGTTTGACGAGCCGGAATCGATGTTCGTCTTTTGGGACGTTTCCAGTATCGGTCAATACGATTCGTCCCCCAACGTGGTCCCCTTCCGACAAAATTTTGGCCAAGCCGGAGTTTACCGGTTGAAGTTGACAGATATTAAAGGGCGGCCGGGACTGGAGTTGTATCCGACGATTGAATTGGGTTCGGTTACGATTCGCACTGCGGCCTACCTCGCCCACTCGGCGGTTCCCATTCGATTTACCGCCGAAGATTTCGACCAGGTCATTGCCGGCAATTTCGTTACCAAAGTCATTTACGTT
>JBGSXT010000143.1:0-5770 GCA_041751295.1 Mariniblastus sp. | reverse complement strand
GAATTTCGGACGTCTGCGTTTTTTCGAAAATCAAACGTCCCGTGGTCTCATTTTCCGGTTCGGCATCGCCAAATTCGATGTCGGCGACGGTATCGTCTTCGTTCAGTCTCAATGGAACTCCGGCGACATTGTTCAATGCCGCAGTAACCTGTGCAGCAACAATGGCATCGTCAACATCCTGCAAAGCACTGATCCCCCGTCCCCCCGCCCGAGCCGCCGAATCAGTGGCCACCATCAATTCCGTTTTTGTCAATTGCAGGTAGGCAAGGTTGATGGTGACGGCAGCCAGAATCAGCAATACAGGCAACAACAGTGCGAACAGCACTGTAATCGCTCCGCGACGCCGAATGGAATAGACAGTTGGAAAACTACGAACGATTGCGTTCATGGCAGGCCTCGAAATGAAAAGGTAGTGTGTGCTGTGGATATAGAGTTTTGTTTTCAGGCAAGTTAATCAAAGGGGTCATAAAAACCGTCATAACGTTCTGTTCGCATCGTCGCCGTGGAAGAGAATTCAATGTCGCCAGTGAATTTGGGGATAAATAGCGAGTTTTCACTTGCCGGGACGGTGACGGTCACTGAAATCACGGTCGAATCGTCGTCGAGTGGTTGGTCTTCATTGATGATCACACTGGCACCCTCGGTATTCATGAATCCCAGAATTCGGTTGGCTTCTGCAATCGCTTCTGGAGAAGTCGCACCGGGAACCATCGCCGAGCGGGCGGCGAAATAGGCCGCATCCTGCACCAGATTTCGAATCATGTTCAGGCGACAGAATTCAATACAAATGAATGTGACTAGAAAAAATATCGGCGCCACCAGGGCAAATTCGACTGCTGTCGCACCATGTCTGTTTTGAATACGGTGCCGTAACAGACGACGCAGGTTGCCGGGTTGTAGATTTCTGATGTGCATATGATCCAGTCTTAATTCGCGTTCCTGAACTCTTTACGCATCGTCACGCTCGCGGAAACATCGGTGCCTGTGAAAAACCAGCCAAACGGCAAGTTGCCAGCGGCAGGTACAGTCACGACGGTTCGAACATGTTCCATTTCATCTGCATCGTCAAAACCGGGGTCTTCAACAAACACCGGGTTGTCATAAACGATTCCGCGCTGATCGAGAAATTCCCGCACACGAAATTCGACGATGGCGTCATTACCATTTCGTTGGATACCGACTCGGGCACCTTCGTAAGCCGCGATCGTGACCGCTTCCTTGAGGAAAATGACCGAGCAAATATCGATGGTGAACAGTGTAAAGGCAATAATCACCGGCAATGCCAATGCACATTCGGTGGTTGCGACGCCTTCGCGTTTGAAGTTAACAGAGTTCATGCAAGTATCAGGCATACGTGAAATTGGACGTTGCTGATAAACGTTAAGTCAGGAATCCATCGTCGTCCAAATCGTTTGCACCAGCGGCTGGCACAATGACAGAATTATGGAACTGGCGACGCAATAACCGATACATTCCCGAACTTCCGGTCGTCGCATCGAATGGCAGTCGGGACGGCGTTCTGTGTCCGGTGGTTGACCAGGAAAATCAACCGCCACTATAATCCTCACTCAAAACATTCCACGCAGAATCGATTGCAATGAAAATTCACGAATATCAGGGCAAGAAGCTGTTTGCCGACTTTGGCGTTACGGTGCTCGGCCATCGAGTTGCTGAAACACCGGAAGACGCTGCCCGTGCGTTCAAAGACCTCGGCGGTGCCGTCGCTGTGGTCAAGGCTCAAATTCACGCTGGCGGCAGAGGCAAAGGGACGATCGCCGAACACCCCGACCAGCATGGAGTCGAGCTGGTGAAATCGGCCGACCAGGCGCGACGCGTTGCCGAACGCCTGCTGGGCAATCATCTGGTGACGATCCAGACTGGTCCCGAAGGCAAGATCGTCAATCGGGTACTGGTGGAGGCGGGCTGCGAAATTGACCGCGAACTGTATCTGGGCATCGTTTTGGATCGGGCGGCTGCCCAACCGGTCCTGATGTGTTCACAGGAAGGGGGCGTGGACATTGAAAAGGTTGCTGCCGTTACTCCGGAAAAAATATTCAAAGAGCACTTTGATCCGGCCGTCGGGATCGAGAGTTTTCAGGTTCGCAAATTGTGCCAGAAGCTTGGAATCACTGGTAAATCGGCGCGCGAGGCCGATTCATTCATACGGTCGCTATGTCGCATGTTTGTCGACCTCGATTGCAGTTTGATGGAAATCAACCCGCTGGTGATTTCCAAAACTGGCGAATTGATCGCCCTCGATTCAAAAATCAATTTTGACGACAATGCGATGTTTCGACATGGCGATCTGGCCCAACTTCGCGATTTGAGCGAGGAAGAGGAATCGGAAGTTCGTGCCTCGCAGGCCGGTTTGAGTTACGTCAAACTGGAAGGGAACATCGGATGCCTCGTCAACGGTGCCGGTCTGGCGATGAGCACGATGGACATCATCAAGTATTACGGCGGGGAACCGGCCAATTTCCTCGATGTCGGGGGCGGGGCTGATAGGAATCAGGTCACTGAAGCCTTTCGAATCATCCTGTCCGATGAAAACGTGAAAGCGGTATTGGTCAACATCTTCGGCGGGATCATGAAATGCACCACGATCGCTGAATCCATCGTCTCAGCCGCCAAAACGGTGGGCTTCAGTGTGCCGCTGGTCGTGCGACTGGAAGGAACGGAAGTCGAACAGGGGCGCAGAATCCTGGAAGAATCGGATATCGAGTTGATTACCGCATCGGACCTGGCCGACGCGGCCAAAAAAGTAGTCGAAACATTGAAACAGCCGGCGTGACAGGGCAGATCCGATGAGTATTCTGATTAACGCAAAAACCAAAGTCATTTGTCAGGGAATCACCGGGGATGTCGGTGAATTTCATACCCGTGGCTGCCTGGAATACGGTACCAAAATGGTCGGAGGTGTGACGCCCGGCAAAGGGGGACAAACGGTCGCTGGACTGCCGGTTTTCGAAACCTGTGTTGAGGCCGTCGAGAAAACAGGTGCGACGGCAACCATGATATTTGTTCCGCCCCGGTTTGCTGCTGATGCGATACTGGAAGCGATCGATGCCGGAATTGCGGTAATTGTCGCGATTACAGAAGGTATTCCACCGCTGGATATGGTGCGCGTTTATGCCCGCGCCCGAAATTCTGATTCCATCTTGATCGGTCCCAATTGCCCCGGCGTCATCACCGCTGACGAATGCAAGATCGGCATCATGCCCGGTTACATTCACCAGAAAGGCAAAGTTGGAATCATGAGCCGCAGTGGCACATTGACCTATGAAGCAGTCTGGCAGACGTCGAATTTGAATCTCGGGCAAACGACCTGTGTCGGCCTGGGCGGCGATCCGATTGTCGGCACGTCGTTTATCGATTGCCTGAAAATGTTTGAGGACGATGATGAAACCGAAGCCATTCTGATGATCGGCGAAATCGGCGGCACTGCGGAAGAACAGGCGGCCACTTATGCGAAAGTACATGTGACCAAACCGATTGCCGGCTTCATCGCTGGCCTTACGGCTCCGCCAGGAAAAAGGATGGGTCACGCAGGAGCAATCATCAGCGGTGGCAAAGGGACGGCGAAAGAGAAAATGGCCGCCATGGAAACGGCCGGAATCGAAGTCGCCCGAACACCTGCGGATATGGGTGCGGCCGTGCAGCGGGCTATCAAAAAAGCCGGCTGACGGGTATTCGTCACACCGGCTGTTGAATGCGAAAGTTCGCGCCGTCGTTCTTATCCGGCCTTGGCTGTCAATGATTGGATGGCGGGCAGTACGGTCCCAGTCGATTCCGCAACCGCCGGGGCGCCCAATGGTTTCAGTTCGCCTCGCAATACCCGAACATCGCGCGGCGCGGAAATTCCCAGCCGAATCGAATTGCCCTTGACCTGCAAAACCTGAATCTCAACATTTCCATCGATGACAATCGTTTGGTTCTTTTTGCGTGACAGTACTAACATGGTTCTTTCCTTGAAGTTGTCAGGTTCCTGAGACGGTACACCACCGTCCTCTTTACCTGTTAATAAATACGCCAGTCGATGGACTCAACTGGTCCCGAATCCGAAAAAACTTGTCGACGCCAGCCGGATCGAATGTCGGACTCACTTCGAACCGGGAAAACCCGCTTTTTGGCTTGGATACAATCGCCAAATAAATGCCATCGCCCCGGCATCGAACGGGGATTCCTCGTCTTCGGGAATCGAAGGGACCAAATCGAAGCTGCGTTGGCCTGCTGGCGGTGAACGAACTCGCCAAAGCGTTTTTCCATTGCAGCGCAGAGTCGCTTCGTACGACCGGATACATTCGCAATGATTTCAGCAACCAGTTCCCGATCGTAGCTCGATTGTGATCTCTCACACCGAATCCGTCGACGCAACAACCTGGGATTGTCCTGTTCCAGTTTTGACATGAAGATACGTCCAAGTCATTAAAGTACCTGTGATCGGTAGAGGGAAACAGATGAGTTCGCAGAACACATGGATTGCCTGTTTTGTCGCCGAAATGCTGGGGACTTTTCTGCTGGTATTCTTTGGACTTGGTTCCGTACACGTGGCGGTGTTGACCGGTGAGTTGCAAGGGCTTTGGCAGGTCGGTGTGGTTTGGGGCCTTTCCATCATGCTGGCCATTTACATTGTCGGCTCGATCAGTGGAGCCCATATCAATCCGGCAATCACGTTGGGTCTGGCAGTGTGGCGATTATTTCCGTGGACACGGGTGCCGGTTTATATTGCGGCCCAGTTGACCGGCGCGATCTTGGCGTCGGCAGTTCTGTATGTGATTTTCCAACCCTTTCTGGTTGCCAAGGAAGTTCAGAAACAGGTTGTACGTGGAGAACCGGGGAGCGAAATCACGGCAATGTGCTACGGCGAGTATTTTCCAAACCCCGGTCCGCTGGCTGCGGGCAATGGACCTTACGTTCGGTCCGAACATGAAGCATACAACGAGCGAGTGTCGGAACTCAGCGCCTGCCTCGCGGAATTTCTGGGAACATTGATTCTGGCCCTGGTTGTTGCGGCGGTGACGGATCCGGCCAATCCGCACGGCCCAAAAAATCTGGCACCCGCATTCATTGGGTTAACCGTCACCGCGTTGATCTGCGTGATTGCTCCGCTGACTCAGGCCTGCTTTAACCCCGCCCGCGACTTCGGCCCGCGAATGTTTGGCTATTTCGCCGGTTGGCAGGAAATCGCCTTTCCCGGCCCGCGGGGAATGGGAGCCTTGACGGTTTACATCCTGTCTCCAATCGCCGGTGCCATTGCGGGAATGGGTTTGTATTTTCAGGTACTTCGCCCAGCCGCAAGATTTGAACATACTGCGACAACTGCTGACGGGGCAAAATGACTGATTCACTCTCCTCATACAGGTTCATCGCCTGCTGGTTCGAGCCAGAAATGTTGGCGACGAATGGTTTGGTGGGGAACGAAATAGCAGATTGACAGTTTTCTCCATCGACAGTCTTTTTATCAACAACAAAACGAAATCGGAGTTTTCAAGATGTCTCAAGTACGTTTCATTATGGTCGGCGGGTTTCTAGGTGCTGGCAAAACAACCACCGTGTCCCGGCTTGCCAGCGAGTACCAGAAACAGGGATTGAAAGTCGCGATCGTGACCAACGACCAGGCGACCGACCTCGTCGATACGCACTCGTTGCGATCACAGGGCTTTAAGGTTGGTGAAGTTGCCGGAGCCTGTTTTTGTTGCAACTTTGATGCCTTGACACAGACAGCGGCCAAACTCAGTTCCAGCCAGCGGCCCGACGTGATCCTGGCCGA
>JBGSXT010000142.1:0-2004 GCA_041751295.1 Mariniblastus sp. | reverse complement strand
TTGTGCAGCCGATGGAGATTGCCTGGCTCTGATATCGAAAATCGATCCCCGGCTTGGTATCAGCCCGGCCAGCAGCCTGCGAAAGAGTTTTCTGTTGGCGTTAGTCGGCAAACAATCCAATTCATCCGATGGCATCCGCCGACAACAACTGGAAGAATTGCGAGCTGCCCGGAAAGAACTGGTGAGACAGGAAGTCATCGAAGCGGTTATCAAATTGGAAGCAGGCCAGCAGCGTCTCGGTTTGGAAAACGAAGATTTGAAGCGATTGGAACGGCGAAACCGCACGATTGAAGCATCGGCCCAACTTGAGGCACTGTCAGCCTACATCGAGTCCATTGAAAATTGGGCGGATCAGTATCAAGTCAAGTCCCAGCGAATTTCGACGGCGATTGAGGTCGAAATCGCGAAAGTCCGCTTGTACGAGGCAACCGGCCAATGGATTGCGCATTGTGGATTGTCTACGCCAAAACCTTGTGAATGCGCCGGCTGCAGCCCCAATTGACGTTTCGCAGCGTTCTGTATCTGTACGCAACCTGTATAATCGGACCAATTGAGACTGTCGATCCTTTTTTTGATATCGTCGAGTGCCGAATGCGACACCCGATAGGTATCTTGGGGAATCAACAGAATTTTTGGATGATCGGGTGACTTGTTTTCGATGCTAATGTGGTGATGCGAACGTTTCTTATGATCGTGGGTTTATTGGCTGCTGCCGCTGCTGGCTGGTATGCCGGTACGCGTACTGCCGATTCGCCCCCTATCGCGGTTTCAAACAAAAAATCCTCTGCAACTTCGGGTGCCAAGCCGGGCAATGTCCATGGAATTGGCCGCTTGGAACCGCGCGCTGGCATTATCAGGATATTTGCTCCAAGTGGTCAAAGGATCGAATCGATGGGCGATTTCCAAATTGGCGACCCCGTTCAAAAAGATCAGCCATTGTTCGTAGTGAGTGGACGGACGCTGCGTGAAATGGAACTGCAAATGGCCGAAGCACGACGGGCAGATGCCGAAAACCAGTTGCAATTTGAAAAATCACAGGGTCGCCTCAAAAAACAGGCTGCCCAGTTGGCGTTGCAGGAAACACAGGCGGCCCGCCGGAAAATCGACAGTCAGCGGACTGGTTTAACGCTGTTGCGGGAACAGCATGATGCTGCCGCCAGCCAATTGAATCGGCTGCAATCCGTCCGTGAAAACGAATTGACGCGAAAGTTGGTCGGCGTCGCCGATATCGAGCGGCAACGGCTGCTGGTATCGCAGCTTGAAACGCAGATCGGCCAGGCGGAAGTCGAAATTGAAATGGCGCTGAATCAGGCCAATCGCGCCGAACAGGCCGCTAAAATTGACCTCGACACGATCGGCTTTGTTGTGAAACAGTCGGGACTTGGCGTCCCGAAAAAGTCCCTGGACAAGGCCATCGAAGCTGCCCAGGAAGCGTGGGAGATGACGGAAATAAGCTCTCCGGTGGCAGCAACCATCCTCGACATCGTCGTGCGAACGGGTGACACGGCGACAAACCAACCGGTGATGCTGTTGGGCAATACCGAAACCATGGTTTGTGTCGCGGAGATCAACGAAGCGAAAATGACGGATGTCAAGGATCAGGCCCGAGCGACGATTTCGAGTCCCGCCTTCGATCTGCCGTTGACTGGAACGGTGATCTCCAAAGGGGTTATGATTGGGCCCCCCTCGATGACGGATCCGAACCCGTTTGCCAGTGTTGATCGGAAAACCGGGCAAGTGGTGATCCAGCTTGACAGCAATATTCCAGCAAAACATTTTGTCAATTTACAGGTTGAAGTCGAAATCGAAACAACAACCAGCCCGCCGACAGCCGAATGACACACGCCTGCCCGAACATCTTATGGCAACCCGGCTTTCGATATACAATCTGATCCACGGAGGCTGGCGAACGGTCCTGTCGGTTGTCGGCATCAGTATCGCCATTCTGTTGATCTTCATGCAACTTGGTTTTCTGGGAGCCGTCACCGATACTGCAGTCGTATT
>JBGSXT010000141.1:0-2278 GCA_041751295.1 Mariniblastus sp. | reverse complement strand
AAGCCGACCGCCGAGGCGCGATCCTGGCCATTCTGCGCATTGGAAACAAGGATCTCGAGATGCCAGGTACAAATTCTGCCGTCATGGCCGGAGCGATGCCTGCTTCGTTTGTTACCGGCGGCGGAGGTGGAGGTGCGGGAGCTGGCGGATCAGCGGACTACATTTCTGGAATCACTGGGCCATCGTACGGAATGCCGTGGACCGGAACTCAGATTGGATTGCCCGGACCGCCCCATATTCCACTCGGTGGACCAGCCGGCCTGCAACAATACGCCATTCATAATCATACGGCAATGCAGATCCCCGGACCTACACCGCAAGTCAATGTTCACGTCAAACAGAAACCTGGCCTGACCTATCCAGCCCCGGCAGACAAGGTGCTGATCCAGGAACGAACGATCCGACCGCCGCATTCGAATTTGCAACCACCAGCAGACATGGTACACGGGCAACTCCCCTACCATCAGCGACTGTTGCAGAAATTACGACGGTAATTGCGACGGATTGGGTTGACGCCACCATTTGAAAAACGGATCGAGCCGCTGTCTGAAAAGGCATGCGGCTCCCTGTTTAACCCGACACACGGAGCCGTTTGAATGAACCGATTGGCCAATTTTCTGTTCGTCGCTGTGATTGCCAGCTGCACGTTGGCGGGATCGAATGCAATCGCTCAACGATCACTGTTTCGCGGCAGCGATCCGCCCGGCGTGCTGGCCCACAAACGCCTGATCGCCGAACCGGGTATCGCCAATTACGATCAACCCGTTCGCATCATCGCTCCCTCGGGCGGTCAAGTTTCGTATTGGGAACAGGGTTTTTTTTCGCAGGCGACTGTCGACCACGTGCTGTTGGGAATGCGTGTCGGCCCGGTGTACAGTCTGAAAGTGACTAGCGTACTGCGGGGCATTCCCGTCGAAGTCTTTCCCACAATAGAAATGCTGGATCGGCTTTACCCGCCGGAAGGTTTGTCGCTGCAACATCCAGTCAAAATCATCTTGAGTCTGGAAGACGTTGATGATGCATCCAAAGGTGCGATGATCACAAAAGTGGTCTATCTGGAAGATCCGGACACCGCCCTGCCCTATCGCCAACCCTTCGACCACCAGGCGATGATCGAAATCGGTTCAGGTCAGGATCCATTCGCTGTTGCGGATCGATTGGGACGACCGATGGCGATCGTTCGCATAGGCTCCCGACAGCCACTTGCCAATGCGATGACTGGCGATCGCCAGGATCAGCATTCACCCTTGCTGCTGTTCGAAAATTCTCCCCCAGTTGCTCCGATCTCGTCCGCCGGAGCCATGAAAGAATCGTCTATCGAAAAAGCAGCTGTTGGAAAATCAACCGTCGCAAAATCGCCTATCGAAAAATCGTCTGTCGTTCAAACGACAGGAGTCCAGGAACTGTTATTCGATACATGCCATCCGGAAACCACCCCCCCTGCCCTTGATGCCTACCACATGGATACCGGCAACACGCCATTCCCAGATTGCCCGCCGTTTCCCCACGCCAACGAAGTTTCTGAACTCTCCACCCTGAACCCTGAACTCTCAACTCTGAACTCTCAACTCTCAACTCCCAACTCTTCACTCCCTCCCGTTTGCCAGCCCGAGTACCGCTGCAGTTCGGCAGAAGTCGCCCAGTTGCCCAAGTCGCGCCGTGACGAATACGTTTGCGATGGTAACGATCGTGAACCGGGGGTCGTTGCCAACGCCGACTGGAAACTGCAGGGCTTGGACGTCGAAGACACAATCGCCCATTACGATACACTCAGCGGGAAAATCCTCGTCACGCCCAGCAATCGAGTCTGTATTTATTCCCCCCGTTTTGCCTCCGTCCGGCGCGTGTTGCGAGCCAATTACGATACCATCACTCAGAAGTTGACCGTGGTCAACGACACGACTCCTGTGAAGGCTGCCCACGGAAAAGATTTTTCGACGACCACATTGCAGAACGTACAACTGCAATCCAACAGAAAAACAGAGCACCCCAACGCATTCATCGATCGGACGCGCGGCGTGACGACCGGTAACACGATCAAGTTGTTTGGGACCCGCCATTACTTCAAACCGTTTGAAGACCTGCAAATCATCCGCTACGGCCAGTATTCATCATCGGAATCTGCCCGTTTGAGCATGGCACTGCAATCGGCAGTCGCCTGGGAAAGCGACGTCAGCGCGCAAGTCACAATCAATAAAGTTCAACCGATCATTGTCAACGACATCCAGCAGACCCAGGAACTGGTATCCATAGAAAGCGATGGCGACCCGAATCTGCG
>JBGSXT010000140.1:0-2711 GCA_041751295.1 Mariniblastus sp. | reverse complement strand
GCACGATGTCGTAGCGGTCCTTGTCCTGGATGTCGGCCAGGTTCTCGGTCAGCGTGTTGGTGTGGATGAGGTTCGGTGCTTCAATGCCGTGCAGGATCATGTTCATGATCGCGATAACGTAGGCCAGCGACTTCTTTTCTTTCCCAAAGAAGGTGCGTTCCTGGAGGGTTTTCAGGTCTTTGGTAGTCAGATGGGAAGAATGGGATTTATGATTCCCATCACTCACATAATTCCCATTCTTCAAATAATCGAACGACTCGCACAAAAAACCGGCCGAACCGCAGGCCCCATCGTAAATCCGCTCGCCCATCTGCGGGGCCACGACTTGCACCATGGCGCGAATCAACGGGCGTGGCGTGTAATACTCGCCGCCGTTGCGCCCGGCGTTGCCCATGTTCTTGATTTTGGCTTCGTACAGATGCGATAGCTCGTGCTTTTCCTTCTGCGAACGGAACCGCAACTCGTCGATGTGGTCGATGATCTCGCGCAGGTTGTAACCCGATTGAATCTTGTTTTTGATCTCGCCGAAGATCTCCCCGATTTTGTATTCAATCGTGTTCGGCCCGCTGGCCTTCTGCTTGAAACCATGCAGGTAGGGAAATAGCTTCTGATTGACGAATTCAACCAGGTCGTCGCCGGTCATCGCCCGGTTGTGGTCGATCTTGCCGTCTTTATCCTTCGGCGCGGCCCAGCTTTCCCAGCGATATTGTTTCTGCAGAATGTAGGCGTATTTATTCCCATCCAAGTCGGCTTCGTCGGCCTTATCCTGATCCAACCCATCGAGATATTTCAGGAACAACAGCCAGGACGTCTGCTCCGTGTAATCCAGCTCGGTCGTGCAACCGGCCTCTTTCCAGAGCACGTCGTCGATATTCTTGAATGCTTGCTCAAACATCGCCAATGAATCTATCCTTTGTCGTGGGGCACGATCGGCGGCGAGCAGGCACGAATTCCTGATATGAGTCGCGAAAAAACCCTGCGTTCATTCGCCAGCTACCAAGGCCCCCCCGTAACTGAATACCCGTTTTTGTCTTCGGTTTACAGAATCTGCCAGCCACCACTTTCGATATCGAAATCCGATTCAGGCGAGCTTCCAATGGAAGCCAGCCGGGCGTTAAGTTTAGCCGGTCCTGCATCGCCAGACCACCAACCGTCGCCAGGCACGGTATTGGAGATAGCAAATTCATTCCGCAGTGAATTTCATTTTTTCCCGAGCTCAAGCTCGATGCGACCGCCAATTATCCGCGCGGATGGAATTGCTGGTGGACTTTCTTCAATCGGGTTTGGTCGACATGCGTGTAGATTTGGGTGGTCGCGATGCTGCTGTGGCCGAGCATTTCCTGGACCTGCCGCAGATCGGCACCGCCGGCCAGTAAGTGAGTGGCGAAACTATGCCGCATCGTGTGGGGCGAAACGTTGGCACTGATTCCAGCGATGGCTGCATATTTCTTGACAAGTTCCCAGATCGCTTCCCGCCGCAGGCGACGACCGCTGCGGGACAGGAACAGCCAATCATTTTCCATCGGTCGCAGAGTGGCTAGTGCAGCGCGCTCAGCGGCCAGGTAATCTTCGATCGCCTCAATCGCTGAATCGCCGAGCGGTGCGATCCGCTGTTTGTTGCCTTTGCCGTGACACTTCAAAAACCGCTGGCTCAACCTGACATCGCGCAGCAGCAAATTGGAAATCTCCGAAACGCGGCAGCCGGTCGCATACAGCGTTTCCAGAATGGCCCGATCGCGGCGGTACAGCGATTCAATCGGTCGAGGGGCCGACATGAATTTATCGATCCCGTGTGGCGGAATGACTTCTGGAATGCGCTGCCAAAGTTTCTGGCTGCCCAACAGTTCTGCGTGGTTGTCGACCAGCACACCTTCCAGTTGCAGGTATTTGAAGAACATCTTGACCGCGACAATGTTCCGCGCGATGGATGAAGGGGCGAGTTGGAATTGTCCCAGCCAGGCTACAAAATCGGAGAGCTGTGAGATGGTCAATTTGGGGATCGACTTGCTGCCCAGCCATTGACAGAAGCGGGCAATATCACGGCGATAGGCGGCCACTGTGTTCTCGGATAAGTGGCATTCGGAGCGCAAATAATCAACAAACGAATGCTGCCATTGATTCGCCGCATCGGTCGATAATGACGAACCCTTGGATTGCCCGGCTTTCAGTTTTGCAGCGCGCAGTCTATTCATCATCGAACCCACCTGATCAATATTGTCGTCACATTTTTGGCACTGAACGACATGCAGCCCGATCGTTTCCTTTTGAACGAATATCCCAACCGGAAATTCGAAACAAGCCGCAAAATGCCACTCGGTCAATCGACTCAGCAAGTCTTTCGCACCTGAATGATTCGTCGATATCCGGAATAGTCCCGGATGGTTTTCGGTTCGCCAAACAGCGGCTCGGCACGGACAATTTCCAGACTGCGATCAAAAATGATCGGGCTGGTTTCAAAAATCAGGAACCCGTTGATGACCAGTCGCTGTGCAGACTGTTGAACCAGACGACTGATCACATCGCACCCTTCATTATCCGCGAATAACGCAATCTCTGGCTCGTAGTCGCGGACTGATCTGTCGACCGTGTCGATTTCGTTGCGACCGATGTAAGGCGGATTGCTGACGATGATGTCCGGTTGCACGTCAGCGGGAACGGCATCGAGTAAATCGCCGACGACAAAATTAATCTTGTCCTGCAGGACATGATTG
>JBGSXT010000139.1:0-5598 GCA_041751295.1 Mariniblastus sp. | reverse complement strand
CCCGCCACAGGTGAAAAGACGTTTGCCGCTCGCCTAATCATTGAAGCCAATTTCCGGAATCGGTTGCTCATGGAAGAATTTAGAGTGTTGTTGACTGGCGATTATTGGCATCGCGACTTTGCGACCGTGATCAGCGGCCTGAAGATTCCGATCACACTTCAGCCGCTGGACGGTGTGCTGAGTAGTCCGGACAGCAATATGGACTACCAGCTGGTGATCATTGCCCAGTCCCGTCGCGGACAATTTGAAGTCGGCCGGATCGAGCGACTACAGGACCGTTTTTCCCATCTGCCGATCGTTTCGTTGGGCGGGAGCTGGTGCGAGGGAGAGTCGCGATCTGGAAGTCCAATTCCCGGGCTGATCCACCTCTATTGGCATCAATGGCAGGGCCGGTTAGACAGTTTTTTGTACAGCTTGAATCGCTGCGAGCTGTCCTCCTGGCAGTTGCCAAAAATCTGTTCGACTTCGGATCGGATGCTACATGATTCCGGGTTTGAACCGATTGGCATTGAATCAGGTGCCGTTGTTGGAATCAGCGCGTTGACCGCTGATGGATTTTACATGTTGCGCGATGCCTTTGAACGGATTGGCCAGCGGACAATCTGGATCGAGCAATCGGATGAGCGCGACGGCAAATTGTTAACGCCGACCGTGATTCTGGTCGAAGGAAATTCACTGTCGCCAGAATTGGAAAAACGGATTCGCGTCCTGCGAGTTCAATTCCAGTTGTTACCAATGATTCTGATTTTGAATTTTCCCCGCAGCCATGAATGCGAGCGAGCCAGAAAGTTGGGTGTGGCAGGTATCGTGTCCAAACCATTCGAACTGGGCAATCTATATTCAGCAGTGAATCGAGCAATTCTCAATGCAGCGGCTTGAACGTCAACAATCCACAGATAAACGACAACACGCCAGCTCGGTTCCAGGAACTGCAGTGGTTATACGAATGTACAACAGCGAAATCGCAACCTAACCGCCCCCTGCGCGATCGCTATTGTCGTCGCGCGGATCAGTGACGTCACCACCGCCCAAGCCCCCGATTTTTGGACGGTCGCTACCACGACCCCGATCAGTTGTATTTGAATCGCCAATTCGATCTGGCGCGCCTTTGGTACCACTGCCAGCCGCGCCTGTTGAGCCGGTCGCCCCCGTCGAGACATAGGTTGTCAAATTCGCATTTCGTTGTTTCTTTTCTCCATCAAACTTCGCACCCTGTTCGATCCAAGTTTTCAGAATTGCGATTTGATCGTCGGGTACCGGCGGTCCTTTAGGCGGCATTGCTCCCTCTTCGATCAGCACAATCATGCGGCTCATTTCCAGATCGCGAGGCTTTACCGCTTTACCCTTTCGAGTCCCTTTGAGCAACGAAACATAATTTGCTGCACTGTACTTGCCCAGCGATTGTTCCACATGACATCGACCACAGTTCTGTAGAATGATGGGCACCACCTGTTTAGTAAAACTTACCATTTCCGAATCGTCCGCGGCTGGTGCAGCCATCGAATCGGAACCACTATCACCGTTCGCCGATCCCGATTTGGACTTGGGATTGATCGAGCCTAGATCTGGCAATGCTTCGAATTCCTCCCCTTTTGGGATCAGCAGTTTTTGGGCCTTGACGATTCGATCGTAATCGTACTTGAGTTGATCGATCGCAGCTTTGTTCCCCGTTTCGGCCAGGGCAATCATGGCTGTCTGCGCATCGCGAATTTTCGACGCGCTTTCGGCAAAATCCCCGCTCTTGAATAACTTCCCCCCTTGATCCACCAGGTACTTGATCTTGGTCAGACGACCTTTCGCCTCGCCGTCGATTTCCTGACCTCCGACAATATTCGTCAAAGCAAGTACCACGACGATTGCGGCAACCTGACGCAACAAAACATTCCGGGTTACTGTGGAAAGGTTCATACAAAACGCTCGTTCATAAAGTAATGGACCAGGGATATTACAGAATGATGACGCAATCAGGGGCGAAGGTCAATTAAAACATTATGAAATTCTTCAATTGCCGATGAATTCATGTTCATCGTACGGTGGCGTTTTGCCTTCGATCGATGCCAGCGCATTGGCCGCCGCTTTCTGTTCCGCTTCCTTTTTATTGCGGCCCCAGGCTGGAGTGAACGATTCCTTACCAAGTATTGCGACTACCTGAAACCACTTTTCGTGATCTGGCCCACAATCGCCAACCAGTTTATACGTCGGTGGCAGGCCAAATTTCTTTTGGGCAAACTGTTGAAAATCCGACTTGAAATTGGGATCCATGTCTCCAGCGATTGCCAATTCGACCTGCATTGGCACAAACCGCATCAGGAATGTCTTGACCGATTCCATGCCGCCGTCCAGATATACCGCTGCCACGATCGACTCAAACGCATTGGCCAACAACGAATCGGGAACCGGACCACGGTTGCCAATCCCTTTGCCAACGACCAGAAAATCGTCGATCCCCAACTCGTAACCGATTCGGGCACAGGTCTGACGGCTGACGACCACCGACTTGATCTTCGTCAATTGTCCTTCCAACCAATCAGGATGAGTCTGGAACAGATATTCGCAGACCACAAATCCCAAAATTGAGTCGCCCAGAAATTCCATCCGCTCGTAGGAATTGAGTCGGATATTGGAACTGGACGCATGTGTGATCGCTTCGAACAGTACGTTGCGATTGCGGAACGGGTATCCCAATCGCCGCTCGCATTCTTTCAAGTCGACCAATTGTCGGTCGTTAAAGTTCTTTACGGATTCCATACAGACATTTTCAATCGTTAGACAACAATCTTGCGCGAGTTGCCAAATCCAATCGAAAGCCCGTAAGTGGGCACACTTGTCCGCGGGAAAACCCGTCGGGCAAGTGTGTCCAACCTACCAATTCAATCTGGCAAGACGAACTCAATTATAGTTCAATCCCTGACACGCAGCGATTGCATTTCAGGGACCCTGCTTCATGTTACCGGCGATCAAGAACGCCAACTCCATCGATTGATCATAGTTCAATCGCGGGTCCACAGCACTCTTGTACGCTCGTTCCAGATCCGGTTCAGCCAATTTGCCGGATCCACCAATGCATTCCGTCACGTTGTCGCCACTCGTTTCCAGATGCACGCCACCCAAAAACGAAGCATGTTTGGCATGAATCCGGAACGCCTGTTCCAATTCACTGGCGATCTGTTCGAAGTCGCGGGTCTTGATTCCGGTCCGGGTCGCGTAAGTATTGCCGTGCATCGGATCGCTGCACCACAACACTTTAAGCTGTGCTTTTTGAACGGCACGAATCATCGGAGGCAGCGATTCGGCAATTCGATCGGCTCCGAATCGGTGGATCAGAGTCAGATGCCCTGGTTCATTGCCAGGATTCAGAAAACGAGCTAACTCGATCAATTCATCCGTCGCCATCCCAGGTCCGACTTTCACACCAATCGGATTCTCGATCCCACGAAAATACTCGGCATGGGCACCATGGATGGCGCGCGTCCGATTGCCGATCCAGGGAAAATGTGTGCTCAAATTATACCAGCCCTGGCGGCGAGGAACCTTGCGGGTTTGAGCCTGTTCATAACTCAAATGCAGCCCTTCGTGGGACGTATAAATCTCAACTCCATGACTCTCCCGAATAGACGATCCCAACACGGCTTCCATGAACTTTAGCGAACCGGTAATCGAATCGACCATTTCGTGGTATTGCTGCGAACGGGGCGATTTGGAATCGAATCCAAGTTCCCAGTTCTCCGGGTGATGCAAATCGGCGAAACCTCCGGCGCTGAGTCCTCGAATGAAATTCAATGTCAGTGCCGCCCGTTCATAACCACGCAATAGCAAAACCGGGTCCGGTTGCCGATCCCGTTCGGTAAAGCCGCTCCGATTGACAATGTCGCCGCGATAAACCGGCAAAGTCACGCCGTTTCGCGTTTCGGTGTCAGTCGAACGGGGTTTGGCGTACTGACCAGCAATCCGCCCGACGCGAATGACCTTCTTCATCGAGCCATAAATCAGCACAAAGCTCATCTGCATCAGGACCTTCAGATTGCGAACGAGGGCATCCGTTTCGCAATCTTCGAGACTTTCACTACAGTCCCCGGCCTGTATCAGAAAAGCGTTGCCGGCAGCCGCTTCGGCCAGCTGGGCCTTCAGCCTTTCAATTTCCCAGCTCGTGACCAGCGGCGGCAGCATCGCCAATCGCTGGAGCGTGCGGTCCAGCGCATCAGCATCCGCATAGACGGGCTGTTGCGTCGCCAGCTTGTCGCGCCACGAATCAGGGGTCCACTGCGTTTCCATCAGTTCTCAAGGTCAAACGATGATTAAAGGGTTACAGACGTCAGACGCGAGTTTTCAGCTTAATGGGTTGCCAATCAGGTCGACGTCGGCGGTCCCATTGTACAGAAACCAATAATTATGTCGGTTGCCCGAACAGCGGAATTTAGTTTCTGCGCCCGCTGAAACTTAATGGCTATCTTCGTTACAATGAGCACCTGGCTGGACAGCGCCACGTTGAATCGAAATGGCAGTTGAATACCAACACGAAGCGCAAGCGAGTGAAATCGTCGGAAATCGTTCACTCATTTGCCGTTCACTCGGTTGCGCTTCGTGCTGGTAGTGACTCAAGAGTGGCGCTGTCCAACCAGGAAGACCTATACCAATCACGAAACGTTATTTTTCGGTTAACTCACATGCCTAATCCATTCCGCAACCTCCCCTCGGTCAATCAATTGTTGGAAAGCGAACCACTGCGAAAGCTGGTGAAATCGGTCAACCACTCGGTTGTTGCCAACGGCGTACGGGATTTTCTGGATGATCTGCGAACCCAAGTCTCCCATGCGGCAGGTGAAGTCAACATTCCGACGCCAGGCGAAATTGCCGAGTCGATCGCCACTTGGCTGGAGCGGGAACAACGTCCGAACCTGCGGACCGTGATCAACGGAACCGGAATTCTGCTGCACACCGGGCTGGGCAGAGCACCCTTGGCGGAAGAAGCGATCAAGGAAATCCAGGAACTGGCGACCGGATACGCGAGCGTTGAACTGGACCTGGAAACCGGCCAGCGAGGCCAACGGAATCGCGCGGTGGAAGGGTTATTGTGCGAATTGACAGGTGCGGAGGCTGCCTGCGTGACCAACAACAACGCGGCAGCCACCATGATCGCTTTGGCGTCGATGTCCTACGGAAAGGAAGTCATCGTCTCGCGCGGTCAATTGATCGAAATCGGCGGCAGCTACCGACTCCCCGAAGTGATGCAATGCAGCAACGCGATCTTGAAAGAGGTCGGCACGACCAACAAAACGCGGGCTTCCGATTATTCCTCGGCCATCAATGAAAATACCGGTGCCCTGCTGAAAGTCCATCCCAGTAACTACGTCGTGATGGGTTTCGCGGAAACAGTCTCGCTAACGGAGATGGTCAGGATTGGAAAGCAGCACAACCTGCCGGTCATCGACGACGTTGGATCGGGTGCGCTGATCGATTTTTCGCTGTTCGGACTACAGGACGAACCAATCGTCAGCGACAGCATCAAAGCGGGTGCCGATCTCGTTCTGTTCAGCGGCGATAAATTGGTCGGTGGACCCCAATGCGGGATCATCGTCGGTCGTCGGAAGTACGTTCGAC
>JBGSXT010000138.1:0-5815 GCA_041751295.1 Mariniblastus sp. | reverse complement strand
CGCAGTTTGAAGTTGCCTTCCAGTTGCCGATCGCGATCGTTGTAGTAAAAGCAATCAATCAGCACGCGGGCGCGAAACCCGTCGACCTGAACTTGAACCTGCATCCCGGTCATGTCCAGTTCATCTTTGTCACCGACGATCAATCGCGACGTATTGCCGGTCGCATTAACCCGTTTCCAGCTTCGCGGTTTGTCAGGAGTTTTATCGCGAGGTTTGGGCTCGCCTTGGCCACCCCCTTTGATTTGATCGATAATCGCCTTTTGAATTGCGTCTGCGGATTTGTTGCGTTGCTGATCTTCTGATTGTTGATTGGGGGCGTTGGAGGTTTCAGCTTGCCCACGTAGTCGAACTATTTCACTTTTGAGATGTTGCACCGTTGGGTGGGCTGGCCCAAAGCGCAGCAATGCAGTTTGCAAACTGACTTCGGCCTGTGTGACATCTTCATAGGTATGCATTGCCATTTTCAATTCTTCGATTGCAGCACCGCTGACGAGTGGCCTCGTTTTTGTTTGATTGCCAATCCCATCGGAAGTCTCCCCACTTTGGCTTTGGTCACCTCCAGATTGTCCTTGCAATGCACGTGATAGTTGTTGTTTCACGCGTTCCACATCGTCGGGATCACCCGTAAGAATGAGTGTACCGGTATCGGCACTCTCCCTGATTTCCACTCCCCCCCCTATTAATGCTGGAACCGAATGCGGGAGTTCCGCAGCTTCGTCGCCTTGCTGACCTGCAGATTGACTTGCAGAGCTTGACAATTCCCCTGATAGTTTTTGTTTCATGCGTTCCACATCGTCGTGATCACCGAGAACAATAACCGTCCCGGTTTCAGGGTTCACCCTGAGATCAGTACTTCCGGAATCTGCGGAGTAAAGGGAATCAAGAAACGCTTGAACTCTCGAAGATTGTCCGTTCATGTTCAGCTCATCTTCAATAATGGCTCCAGCGTTCGAACGTAACATCGCCAACGATCGCGAACCTGCGGAGTTAAAGGATTCATTAAACTCTAGATCTTTGGAAGGTTGTCCATTCAAGCCCAATCCAACTCCAGAGCTTCCTCCAGCGATGCCTATACCTCGTGCACCCCCCAACAACCCTCTCCCCACGTTCTCATCCTTTCCCTCTTCTTGGGCAAATTCGGGTTTCGCAAGTAATTGACCAAGCTCGTCGTCTGTGCGCCGGTCGTGAATTACGGGTGAATCGATGGCGGGAAACTGTGTTCGGCTTCGGCTTCTCGTAGAAAACTCGTCCGGATCTGGAAAAACAAGGGCTGGTTCATCACCGAGGCCACCTTGCCCGCCAGTGTCGTCCGTTGGAGCCTGTCCCGACTCAACAACCTGCTGGTGCTGAGACACGTTCAGTGAAAGACCCTCGATTTTTGGTAGTCCGATGTCCTCCCCGGATTCCGGTTCAACCGTCTGCCTGATCAACTCAGTGAGGTTTTCATATTCGTTATCTACGCCCTTCTGAGGCACATCCGTCTGGCTGGAAAGCCGGGCAATCGGATCTCGATTCGCGCGCTGCATTGCAATTGTCAACACGATCCCGCACGTGAGCGCTGCGATCAGACAGGCGGCAAGTGCAGTCACACGCGATCGTGGAACCGCGCGTCTGGTTCCGGATCGCTGCGGCATCATACCGTTGTTCGAATCGGACGGGACTGGCTTAGCGGCAATCAGGGCTTCCGTCAGTTCCTGCTTCTGGATTCCCGACAGCCCAACACGTGACTCGCTGGCCTCGCATTCAAATGCCGCTGTGATCGCAAGCGTGGTCGACTCGATTTCCTCAACCGACTGCTGCAGCTCCGGTGAGGCATCGACCGCAGCGGCAATGAGCTGCATCTCGTCGTCAGACAATTCGCCGAGTACAAACGCGGTCAATCGAGGATCGTTGTTATCAATTGTCATTGAGCTACTCTCGTTAAATACATTGGGTCAAAACACCCTCCATGACGGTTAAACGAGTCATGAATTTTCTTCATTGGTTATCTGCTGGCGCAATTTGGTTACCGCTGTGTGCAGCAGCACGCCGACATTCGATGTCGACAGCTCCATCACTTCGGCGATCTGCTGGTAGCTGAACCCCGATTGGAATTTCAGACGAATGATCTCCTGCTGCCGCTGTGGCAGCATTGAAATCCTGGCCAACAGATTTTGGTTGGCCTCGTTCTGTTGCACCACTTCGGCGGGACCGGAGTCGCGATCGAGTATGGATTCGGCTGCCGAGGAATGTTTCATCCGTTTCTCCTTGCGGGCCACATCGATCGCCCGGTTTCTTGTCACCCGATACAACCACTGGTTCAAATGCGGTGCGACATCCGATTCGTCCTCTCGACACAGCTTCAGGAACGTGTCCTGCACAACGTCCCGTGCCGTATCGACATCGTGGACAAAAAGCAGTGCGTATCGAATCAGCGGTACCTCAAACTGTTCCAACGCGCGGACAATCCACTGTCGGGCCTGATTGGCCGCTGAAATCCCGTTTTGCTGCACAGTGCGACCGATTTCAGCCATCAGGTTTTCGGGGAATCGCGGAGCGTTTGCTGGTACAACGAATGGCAGGCTGAAAAATTAGCGGGAAAAACTGAAAGTCTTCAATTAATTTCGTTCGAGGCGCTTTCCTGGTACATCAAATTGGTGGTTTTGAGGAAGAATTAAAACGCAGAGTCGCAGAGAGCGCAGAAAACAAACTCCGACCAGACCCTCTGCGAACTCCGCGCCTCTGCGTTTCAAAAACCTACTCGCTTTAGCGTTTCGAAAAATTGGTGATCGGCGTTACTTCCAGATCGTGGCGTCGAAATTGTTGCGCCAGATGACCAGCTTGCCACCGGTTCCGATCCATTGGAATCGATACAACCAAATGACATCGTGACCACGCAGGTTTCGAAAGCGCCCGATAAACGGACGATTACTGGTCTTGCAGCGACTTGATGAGCGCGTCGAGTTCCGAATCAGTGATCTGATCGCCGGTCTCGGAAATCATCTGTCGCAAATGCTGACCGTCCTCAAAACTTGATGGGTAACCAATGTTGCCAAGTGGGCCTTCTCCATCAATCAATACGTCACCGTCACCATTCATGATCGCCACAAACGGGATGCCGAAATGGCGATCTCGAGTCACGCGTTTTGAGACTTCGATTCCGTTTTCTTCCCGCACATTATCGACCTTGACGAACACGAATTGTTTTTCCAGCACATCGCGATGCTTTTCAACCCAACGGGAAAGGGCGAAACAGGGCGCACATCGAGTCTGGCTGTGCTGGGCCCAGACGACTCGGCCGGTGTTTTTTGCTTCATCCAGTGCGGCATTAAGTTTGTAAAGTGCATCGGCTGCCGGTGGTTCATTCGTCTCAATGAAATCGCGCGCGGCCGTCATCGAGTTCGCATCAGCACAATTCAGATCCAGACGCGACAGCAAATCGCCTTCGCCATTTATTGCACAAATGGTTGCACACCCAGACTCGGGAACCGTCAAGTCATACCCGGCGATGAACGCCTTTCTGTCCGGCTGTTCTTCCTGCTTTGACATATCGAGAATCGTCGGCAGGTATCCAAGAATCGCGCGATTTTCATCTGTTGCGTTGATGACGTCGTTTGCCCATTCCTTCGACTTTTCGTCGCGGACAACCACGACCAGCGCATTGATTCCATAACTCTGGCAATCGCCGAGGCGGCGGTTCATGAATTCGGCAAACGAAGGTTGCACTGTGGTTTTTCTGACGGTGCGATCAATATCCAGCGGACGCTTCTCGCCAGTCGTCGCAAATCGTTCTCCAATTCGCGTTGGTGTCGACGATTTATCCGCCGGCTGCCATTCGAGAACGAAACGGACGCCGGTCGGAATCCCTGTGAGAACATAATGGCCCTGTTCGTCGGTTGTCGTTTCAATCATGTTTCCCACAAGGCGCCGCGAAATCTGGAATTCCGGCGAGTATCCAAGGTCCAATTCAACTCTCGCGCGGACCCACGCATTGGCAATCGGCTGGTCTTCCTCGCCCAAAATCTGACCGGAATATTCGACGGCTGGTTCCAGTTCCAGATCAATCGCGCCGGTCGTCGGCAAGTCCACAATCCTTGTCGCTGAATACCGACCATCCTCTGTATAGGCATATATCCCAACTTTCGTCGATTTGACATCGCATTCGAATTTCCCCTCCATGTTGGACAGAACGGCCTGCTGGCCATGGGTTTGACCATCCAAAGCGGCCACATGCACATTGGCACCCTGCAACATTGCTCCATCTCCGCCGGTCAAATGCCCGATTATTCGAATCGCATTGGCAATGGGACGATGCATTTTGACTTCGGTGGTTTTGTCTGTCGTGACCTCAACCGTTTCCTCCGTTCTCCAATCCGCCGCGAAAATCGATGCTTCCAAAGGTCCTGGAGCCGCAAAAGTTGTTGCTCTTCCGTCCGCATTGGTGGTCACACTCCACGTTCGACCACCCGAACCGGATTGTTGTTCACCATTTTCCATCCAGGTGTAACGATGAACGGACCTCAAGCGTATTGGCGTGTCGGGCATCGGTTGTTTGTCAGGCCCTTGGGTTGCAATCACCTCCACTTGCTGGCCCTTGATTGCCACCAGGACAGGTTTTACCTGTTCATCGATTTCAGGATCGTACAGGATCGCGTCGTGGTTTTCGCTGAGCCACTCCGAATCGTCGATGAAGTAACAGTACTTCGATCCAGGCAATACATCGATGAAAAAGTTCCCGTCCTGGTCGGTGAACGCGCTTCGTACGTCAGCCCTGTTTTCCACTTCACCTTGAAACGACCATGCAGAAACCTGAAAGCCAGCGGGAGATCCATTGGAAAACTTCACGCGCCCTGGTACGGTCGCGAGTCTATTGTTTTTCGATTTTTTCAAAACGATCTCGATTTGATTATTCTTGATCGGCTGAGCAAGAAGATCACGTTTCAGCCAATCATCCGTTTTTAATTCCAACCAATAGTGGACATTCGCCAAATCCGGAAACCATGCTATGGTCGATTCTCCAAATTGGTCCGTTGTGATCGTCGAATTTTCGGGTTGCCCAATGTAGTTGAAGTCGGGAGCACCTGTCGCAACTTGCAACTCAAATCGAACATTCGGGACCGGTTCTCCCTGTTCGTCGATCAGTCGCACTTTGGTTGGCCGCGACCGGTTGAGTTCGACGGTGTAGGCGTCTAAATTCGGATCGCGAACGGGCGTGTGATCGAATTTATATCCACCAACGCGCTGTTCTTTCTGCCAAGCGGTAAGCTGTCGAAGTTTTTCATTGATCGGCATCGCCAAGACGGCAACGCCAAGGTCATTCGCGATCTCAGTCACTTCCATGCCGTCGTCCGCAACTGCATTGACGGATGCGCCTGGGACCGGGCCGCTTTCATCCACCACACTGACCGTGACTTTTCGAAATCGGGAATTGTCGTTGCGGTTGAAGAGCGTCATCGTCAAGCCTTCCCGCGCAATACGGCGGAAATCGCGACCATTTATATTTTGGCGGCCGAAGTGCGAACCATCGGCGGAGACACCCGTGACTTTGATGGACCACAAATTTTCGTTGCCAGGAATGTTGATCAGAAATCCGCCATCTTTGGAAGTCTGGACCTTCTGCTTTTCTTTGGCCTGCATCGATCGCTTTTCACAGATTATGTCCACGTCCTTGATCCGATTTCCCGACTCGTCAACCGCGACGCCTTGGACGCTAAATTCCAGCGTCTCACCGGACCCAGTCAACCAATCAACCGACGTCGAATCGGTTTCTGTTTGCATTCCACAAACAATCGACCAACCGAATACCCAAAACAACAAACCAAAGTTCATCGAGCGA
>JBGSXT010000137.1:0-2518 GCA_041751295.1 Mariniblastus sp. | reverse complement strand
GGCGGCAGGATCCGGTCGATGTCGGGGGCGCGCATCAGTGCGAGGTAGGCGTTTTTCGCCAAGGCGATTTCGGACGAATCGGCCTTCGCCAAAGCGAAGCGCAGTACGTCGGCATAATCCGGCTCTTTGGTGCGCGTCTGCGACAGGATGCGTAGCAGATGCGCCTGCTGCAGTGGATTCTGCGCTGCACTCAGCGTGCTCGCATCAAATCCACCGATGGTCCCATCGCAATTTTCAATACCCGTCGATTGGAATCTTGGCGACCTTCAAGAGCGTTTGGGAGACTTGCCCGCCCAGCGAATCAGACTCAATCCACCGCCAGGCTATGCCACCGAGGAAGATGTACTGCGAATTAAAGCCCAGGAAAACAAATTGTGCGAACTGGAATACGGAGTTTTGGTGGAGAAACCGATGGGATGGTACGAATCGATATTGGCAACACTGATCAGCATCGAAATCGGAATTTACCTGCGGTCCAACGATCTTGGGCAAGTGCTTGGTTCGGATGGTATGTTGAAAATACTTCCCGGCATTGTCAAGATTCCTGACGTTTCGTTTGTCAGTTGGTCACGTTTCCCCAGCGAAAAACTTGCCCGAATACCGATTCCAGCGCTTATCCCCGATCTTGCCGTTGAGGTCCTTTCGGAATCAAACACAGCGAAGGAGATGGCGTCCAAGCGCAGGCTGTATTTCGAGGCTGGGGTCCGGTTGGTCTGGCATATCGATCCGAAAACCCGTTCGGCAACCATCCACACCGGCATCAATACGTTTGCTGAAGTTCTGCCAACAGGAGTACTGCACGGTGGCGAAGTTCTGCCCGGTTTCAGTCTGTCCCTGGAATGGCTTTTCAAACAGGCCGACCGCCAAGGACCGGAATAGTCAATTGGCGTTTTGAACCGTTATTGAAACCGGCGCGGTTCTGCCTGGGTATGCCGCCAGTCCGGCGGCGAGGCATTTCATGGCCTCGATCAGGTCGGTTCGATTCAGAACGTATGCGATGCGGACTTCGTTGACGCCAAGGCCGGGCGTGGCGTAGAACCCGTCACCGGGAGCCATCATCACCGTGGCTCCTTCAAATTCGAATCCTTCAAGTAGCCAGCGACAGAAATTTTCGGCATCATCGACGGGCAAACGGACCATCGAATAGAAAGCACCGTTCACAGCCGGGAAAACGACGCCTTCGATTTGGTCCAATGATTTCTTGAGCTGGTCGCGACGCGCCGCATATTCGACGACGACTTTGTCGTAAAAGCTCTGGGGCAACTGGTACACGGCTTCGGCACCAATTTGTCCGTAGGTCGGCGGAGACAGACGGGCCTGGGAAAGTTTTAACACCGACTGCATCAATCCGCGGTTGCGGGAAATCACGCAACCAATTCGTGCGCCGCAGGCCGAGAAACGCTTCGAAATTGAATCGACAACGATGACATGTTCTTCAATCCCCTGCAGGCCCAAAATCGAATGGTGTTTCAGCGAATCGTAGACAAATTCACGGTAGACTTCATCGGCAATCAGGAACAGATTGTGTTTTTGAACGATCTGTTTTAGTTTCTGCAACGACTCCCGCGGATAGAGAACGCCGGTTGGATTCCCCGGATTGCAAATCAGTATCGCGCGGGTGCGGGAAGTGATCTGTGCTTCGAAAGCTTCGATCGGAGGCAGGACAAAATCGTCTTCGATGCGCGTGGTTACGGGAACTACCGTGGCACTGTTGGCCAGAGCAAACGAATTGTAATTCGCGTAAAACGGTTCGGGAACAATGAACTCTTCCTCGGTGTCCATGATGCTGGCGAAAACGAAACTCAACGCTTCGGAGGCACCGGTCGTGACATTGATCTGGTCAGTCGTTAATCGATGCCCGATCCGCTGATAATAGTTGGCGATCGCCTGCCGCAAAGACTCGTTGCCGGCCGAATGGCTGTAGGCAAGTACCCGGGGATTTGCTGCCTGGATAGCCTGAAAAAATTCCGGCGGTGTCTCGATATCAGGTTGCCCAATATTGAGATGATAGATTTTCGTGCCGCGTTTTTTTGCCGCATCCGCGTACGGAACCAGTTTTCGGATCGGCGATTCCGGTAGGATTAAGGCTCGTTGCGAAAGTTCTGGCATTGACGACGATTTATGAATGAATGATATGGATCAACTGGCGAATCGAGTGTTTGGCGAATTGAGTGTTTTACACGTTCGCCGCCGAACAAGGTGTAGCTTATCGGTATACGAGCATAAATACGTGACCACATTTCGCAAAGGGGCATGGAAATTGCCAGCAAAATCCGTAGCCTTAAGGCCTGATTAATCAAAATAACATTTGAAATGCAGGGGTGAACTGATGAGTGATGCTGCCCAGGTTGGGATCGTGATGGGGAGTGACAGCGACTGGCCGAAAATAAACAAAGTCGCCGAGGCATTGGCGGAGTTTGGTGTTCATTATGAGGTGCGCGTGATGAGTGCCCACCGGACTCCGCATGTCGTGGCTGATTATGCGACCACGGCGCGCGCACGCGGGCTGAAAGTGATC
>JBGSXT010000136.1:0-3060 GCA_041751295.1 Mariniblastus sp. | reverse complement strand
CAAGTCATCGACGAACGAGTCGTAACCCGTTGTCTTGGATTTGATGAACCCCTGATCAAACACTTTGCCCGGCGTTTTTTTCTCGGCGTCAAACAACAGCAGCATCAACGCCTTCAAAAACGCCACATCGCCGTTCGGATTGATCTGCAAATACAAATCGGAAAGCGTTGTCCCGCCGGTCAGAAGTTTCATCGGTCGCTGCGGATGAATAAAATTCAGCAGTCCCGCTTCCAGCAACGGATTGACCGCGATGATCTTGCCCCCATTTTCTTTGCATCGCTCGAGTGCCGACAGCATTCTGGGATGATTGGTGCCCGGATTCTGGCCCATGACCAGGATCACTTCCGCCTGATAAAGATCCTCCAACGTGACTGAGCCTTTGCCAATTCCCAGCGTCTGGCCGAGGGCCTTGCCACTGGATTCATGGCACATATTGGAACAATCGGGAAGATTATTGGTGCCAAATTCCCGAACGAACAACTGGTACAAAAATGCGGCTTCGTTACTGGTCCGGCCGGAGGTATAGAAAATCGCGTCGTTGGGTGAAACCAGAGCCTTCAGTTCCGTCGCAATCACCTCGAACGCCTTGTCCCAGGCAATGGGTCGGTAATTCGAATCGCCTTCATTCAAAATCATCGGCTCGGCGAGGCGGCCCTGCTTGCCGATTTCGAAATCCGACCAGCCGGCAATCTCGGCAACGGAATGCCTGGTAAAAAACTTCCGATCAATGCGTTTGCGAGTCGCTTCTTCGGCAATCGCCTTCATGCCGTTTTCGCAGTATTCGCCGAACCGGGAACGCTCGTCGTCCGGATCCGGCCAAGCACATCCGGGACCGTCCAATCCGGTTTTCTGGTTGATACTCAAACTTGCTTTCACCGCCGTCCAAGGCCTCATGTACCGTATGACATGTTTCAAAGCCGACGCGATCGCAGCCAGTCCGCCACTCGTCGTCTGGCGGGAAGTGATCCTGAGCCCGGTGAATTTTTCTGGTGGCTGTGCGCCTGAACCTTGCATGGAGATTGGCCAACGGCAGAAATCTGAAATTGGAAAGACTTGAATCGTGTCTCGATTATATCGTGCGTTGCTCGGAACGCGGATAGAATGCCGATGGCGATTGTGTCAAATTGTCGTATTCGTTGCCGAATCGATAAGAACCGGAATAATCGGATCGTCAAAGCGATTGGATCAATGCAATCGGATGAAACGGAGCGAAAACGATGTTGGCGGAACTCGATGTTGTGATGCTGTCGCGAATTCAATTCGCGCTCACGATCATGTTCCACTATCTTTTTCCGCCGATTACCATCGGCTTGGGCGTCATCATCGCCTACCTGGAAGGGCGGCACGTGTGGACCAAGGACCGGTTGTATCTGGACGCGGCCCGTTTCTGGACTCATATATTTGCGATTAATTTTGCGATTGGCGTTGCAACGGGCATCGTGATGGAATTCGAGTTTGGGACGAACTGGGCGACTTACTCCCGATTTGTTGGTGACGTGTTCGGATCGGCATTGGCCGCCGAAGGCATTTTCGCCTTCTTCCTGGAATCCGGTTTCTTGGCAATCCTGGTTTATGGACACGACAAAGTCAGCCCGGCGTTCCATTTCTTTTCCGCCTGCATGGTCGCGATCGGATCGATTTTCAGCAGCATCTGGATCACTGTCGCCAACAGTTGGCAACAGACTCCCTCCGGTCATGAAATCGTGCAAATGATGCGGAACGGTGAGCCCTGGTTTATCGATGGCGAACCGGTCATGCGCGCCGAGATCGTCGATTTCTGGGGGATGGTTTTCAATCCCAGCACGATCCATCGCCTGATCCATGTTTGGCTGGGCTGTTTTATCGTTGGCGCATTTCTGGTTTTGAGCATTTCTGCCTACTACCTGCTGAAACGCAGGGATGAGGAATTCGCCCGGCGCTCGTTTTCAGGCGCATTATTTCTTGCTGTATTCAGCTGCCTGGCAATGTTTGTGAGCGGACATTTTCAGGCGCGGATGGTTTACGAAAATCAGCCGGCAAAAATGGCTGCGTTTGAAGGCCATTTCAAAACGGGCGTGGCCGACCTGAGCCTGTTCGGAATTCCAGATGCCGCCAATGAAACGATCGTATCCAACGTGGCAGTCCCCGGCGGATTGAGTTTTCTAATTCACGACGACTTTGATGAGCCGGTCATCGGATTGGACCGATTCAAGCCGCAGGATCGTCCGCCAGTGGCGATACCATTTTATGCTTACCATATCATGATCGGCGTCGGCGTCGGATTAACACTCTTGTCAGTTGTAGCGACATTTTTTTGGTGGCGAGGTACGCTGTTTAACGTACGCTGGCTGCTTTCGATTTTTGTGGTTGCCATCATTCCAGCCATCATCGCCAATGAAGTCGGCTGGGTGGCAGCGGAAGTTGGTCGCCAACCCTGGATTGTCCATGCTCCGTTCGAGGTGGATGCCAACGGCGAGCGCATTGTCGATTCAGATGGAACGTTTGTTTACCGCGAGTCCCTGGGTCTGCGCACCAGCAATGCCGTCAGCAAAGCGATCAAGGCAGAGCAGGTCTGGATTTCGATTATCATGTTTGGTCTGATCTATTTTCTGCTGGGAATCCTGTGGCTTTTTCTGCTCAACCGCAAAATTCAAGCGGGGCCACAATACAGTTCAGGCACCCAGGCTGACGAAGGCAAATCCGCTGGGCTTCGCAGTCTGGTGACGGATTCCGAGGGCTTGACGGGAGGGAACGCATGATGGATCTGCCACTGATCTGGTTCATACTGCTAGGGTTGTTGTTGGCTGGATATGCGGTTCTGGACGGATTCGATTTGGGAGTCGGGATCGTGCATCCGTTTCTGGGTAGCGCTCGTGAGCGAAACGTCGCGGTGAAAGCGATTGGCCCGTTGTGGGACGGGAACGAAGTCTGGCTGGTGACATTTGGCGGTGCGCTGTTTGCCGCATTTCCCGAAGCCTACGCAACCATTCTCTCGGCGTTCTATCTGCCCGTGATGTTGTTGCTGTTCTGTCTGATTCTGAGAGCGGTCAGCGTGGACTTTCGCAACAAGGTTGAATCGCG
>JBGSXT010000135.1:0-2105 GCA_041751295.1 Mariniblastus sp. | reverse complement strand
CGGTTCCGCATTTCGGCATCATCCTGGCCATGGAACAATGGAAATTGCTGCGGGATCGCCTGATGGAGGCGGAAATCGAATTCGTGATCGAACCCCAGATCCGCTTCGTCGGTGAAGTAGGCGAACAAGCCACGATGTTTTTCCTTGATCCATCCGGAAATGCCCTCGAATTCAAGGCGTTCAATGACGTGTCGCGACTGTTTGCCAAATAGATTTGCAAAACAGGCTGACTTGTGAACAAAAAAACCGCCAAGTTTGGGCGGTGGGTGATCAACGAATTGAATATATTCCTGCGAGCCGCCCGCGCAACGAGCGTGGGCGGCTTCTGGGGTGAGGCTATTACAGCCTGCTATTCAATAAACGAGCGAACTCCGACTTTGTTTCTCGATTCTTCAGAAATTAACAGAAAGAATTCTGCCAGATTTGATCGTCGCAAATCAAATGCGCGTGACAACCCGGCGTCTTGGTCCGCTGTATTCCGATTCTTGAACCGCCTAGAATAACCGATTCGTTTTAATAATAAGTCACTCTTATTGGTAAAGGCAAGTTGCATTTTCATGGCAAAAACAGGAATTTCGCCGACTCGCGCAGATGATTACCCGGAATGGTATCAGCAGGTGATCAAGGCTGCCGACCTGGCTGAAAACTCGACGGTCCGCGGCTGTATGGTGATCAAGCCCTGGGGGTACGGCATTTGGGAGAATATGCAGCGCGCGCTCGATCAAATGTTCAAAGATACAGGTCACGAAAACGCCTATTTTCCGCTATTTATCCCGATCAGCTTTTTGGAAAAAGAGGCCCAACATGTCGAAGGCTTTGCGAAAGAATGCGCGGTCGTGACGCATTCGAGATTGGAGCCGGGACCGGATGGCCGCCTGGTGCCGACCGGGCCGTTGGAGGAACCGCTGATCGTCCGCCCGACCAGTGAGACGATCATTGGCGATACGTTTTCGCGCTGGGTCCAGTCCTACCGCGACTTGCCATTGCTGATTAACCAGTGGTGCAACGTCGTTCGTTGGGAAATGCGGACGCGGCTGTTTTTGCGTACGACCGAATTTCTGTGGCAGGAGGGACATACCGTTCACGCCACCGCCGAGGAAGCGATCGCCGAAACGCAACGAATGCTGGGGGTCTACGCCGATTTTGCCGAAAACCACATGGCGATGCCGGTGATTCGAGGCGAAAAGACCAAAGGGGAACGTTTTCCCGGTGCGGATATGACACTGACTATCGAAGCAATGATGCAGGATCGAAAAGCATTGCAATCGGGCACTTCCCATTTTCTCGGCCAGAATTTCTCGCGGGCGCAGGAGATCAAGTTTCAGGATCGCAACGGGCAACAGGCCTACGCCTGGACAACTTCGTGGGGGCTGTCGACCCGAATGGTCGGTGCATTGGTCATGACTCACGGGGATGACGACGGGTTGGTCCTGCCGCCAAAACTCGCACCGAAACAGATTGTGATTTTGCCGATTTATCGCAAGGACGTTGAACGGGTACCAGTTCTCGAATATTGTGATTCGCTGATGCAGGAATTGAAATCGATCCAATACAACGATCGACGCTTATCGATAATGATCGACGACCGCGACCTGGCCGGTGGCCAGAAGAAATGGCAGCATGTTAAACGAGGCGTTCCGATTCGACTGGAGGTCGGTCCGCGCGACATCGAAAACGGGAGCGTGTTTGTGGGTCGTCGCGACCAGGACAAACCGACCGCAATGAATCGCAACGAATTCGTTGGTCGCGTTACGGAAATCCTCGATTCGATACAGTCCGGACTGTTCGAACGGGCCTTGAAACTGCGAACGGAAAATTCGCGAAAAATTGATTCGCTGAACGAATTCAAGGAGTATTTCACACCTGCGAACGCCAGCAAACCTGAAATCCATGGTGGATTTGCCGAATGCCATTTTGTGGATGAACCAGCTGTCGATGCAATCCTGAAACCTCTCAAGGTAACTCCTCGATGCATGCCTTTGGATCGAAATGGGGAAAACGGAACTTGCATTTTCACGGGCAAACCAACGACTACGAAGGCGATTTTTGCCAAATCCTACTAATTGTCCACAGACATGGGTCAAATCCTTAAGCAGCGCCCGGTG
>JBGSXT010000134.1:0-1713 GCA_041751295.1 Mariniblastus sp. | reverse complement strand
ACCAGGACCGAGGATATTCGCGTCACGATGTTGAATCCGAAGCAGGCCCTTAGTACCAACAAAGTCTACGAGCGAACGGAACGGCCACTCGGAATCCTGCGGTGGGATGCCGAAATTCCTGCCCGTTCGATTGGTGATCAGGTTTATGGCATCGATTACAGCTATGCGATGGAATTCGATCGCAAATTTCAGATCGCTTTGGCCAGCGATCAATCCCAACAGCTGTTGGAGTTCGAAGAAATTCAAGCCCGTCGAATCAAGCGATAACGAATGGTGAATCCCGGCGATCAGCTGCAAGCAACCAGTAGACGAGTCCGGTCCGGAATTCGGACCGGACACACGCTGCGAACGGAATGCCTAATTGCCCATGATGTCTTCGACATCGTCACTGATGTTTCCGAACATGTTCCCGGCGGCTCCACCAAATATCGTGACCGTTCCTATGATTGCACCTAGAATGAGCGCCAACATGACAGCATATTCCACTGATGTCGGTCCATCCTCATCCCTCATCAGACGCGAAACAAATTTAGTCAGATTCATGGTTCCAGACTCGGAATAATGCCAATTTCGAATAACCGCAATTTGTATGGCTGAATTTCGCCGTTTGTGGATTTCCTCTATTGAAAGGTAGCTCGTACCCAGGTCGCGAAGATGCGGTTTCCGTGCGTTAAGCCCAAATACGTCCGGAGCCAGCCCGCATGATTGCTACAACTTGCGCAGCCGCGTTTTTACAACTTCGGGCACGAAGTCTTTGACCGTCAATTCAGTGATTTTCCAATCGCGGTCCACCAGTTCAACTTTGAACTCGGCGTCGTATTTGTTATTACGTTCATGGATGTGCCCCCAATGCTCAACCGATCCCAGCAACTCCCATTTGCTGCGATAGCCGAACGAGGGTCGATCCTTGCCACCCTTTTTTGCTTCCATGGAAATTTTGTGGCCGTCAATAATTTTCACCTCTTCGACCGTCGAGATCGCCCCCCCCTGTTCACTGACTCGCAACGAATCGTTGATTTTTAAATAAAGTTCGCGCAGCAGTTTTCCATCCACACTGCGGGCCAATGCGTCGTAAATATCACTCTCATTGTGATAATCAAAGGCCCGGAACATGTTTTTGTGGAGCTGGGCAAAAATGTCTCCCGCCTGTCGGTCATCGATCTCGGGAGCGCTGGCAAACGGATGACTGAACTTCCGGTTCATCGTCCCGGAGAACAGAAAGCAGCCCGCAACAAGCAGCGCCGCCAGGCTGGAAACGGTCAGAAATCGAGTCGAAAATGGAATCGCCATGATCAGCGGCAATGCCAGAATCCCCAACAGTGTTGACAAAATGGGAACTGTTATTTTCGGTGCGGCGAATCGGGCATCGGCTGAAACTTCGGAGACGGGAACGGGTGGCTGACGATCCTGGCTGTTCCACTGGAATGTGTTGTCTTCCCGGAACATTGAGAATTCAGCCTTGCCAATTTCTTCAAACGCGAACACCACCGAATCGACGGTTTTCATGTAGTCATTGAATTTATCCCAGGTCACTTTGACACTTCGCGGCATCCCTTTGGTGCTGTAGGACATGATCACTCCGACCCGACCGTTGATCATGCTGACTTTCCGTCGATCGGCCTGCATGGCAAAGTCACGCAGGTCGAGGGCGTAGAAATCAATCCGGTCGAAAACTGGCTGGACGACCACGCCATCGATCTCCACCGGATTTCC
>JBGSXT010000133.1:0-6173 GCA_041751295.1 Mariniblastus sp. | reverse complement strand
TTGCAATCGATGCAAATCTACTCAGCCGAATTTTTAACGTGAACAGCACGGAACAGATCGTGATCCGTGACATCAACCTGGTTAATGGTACAAGTCTGAACATAGGAGGAGCCATCGCAGTGACCGGTACGGGTGCAACCGTATTGAACAATCTTTCCATCGAGAATAGCACGGCGGCAGGCATGGGTGGTGGCGCGATCGCGACAAGCGAAAATTCGCTGCTGATTCTGAATTCCAGCATCCGCAACAACCATGCGGTTGGGGTGTCGGGAAGTGGCGGTGGTTTGCTGGTCACGTCGGGCGATGTTCGAATTGTCAACAGCGAAATTGCAGCCAATACTGCCAATCGGGCGGGTGGAGGAATCGAGATCGTTGACGGCAGTTTGATGCTGGTCGATTCGACTTTGGGAGGGCTAAATCTGGCCGACGGGAATATCGCGGGACCGGCGGGCACAGCCAATCCCGGCAATGGGGGCGGCCTTCACGTCACCGGATCCAGCGGAACATTCGTTTCAATAGTCGGTGGCAGCGTGGAAAACAATGTTGCGGCGCTGGAAGGAGGCGGTTTGTGGAATCAGTCAGGTAGCACCCTGAATGTTCGCGATTCCCTGGTCATTGGCAACGTTGCTGAAGGTGATGCTGCGGACGACGGCGGCGGAGGCGTTTTTAACAACGGTGGCACGACGCGATTTCGCAACTCGTTGATTTCCGAAAATCTTGCCACGGGAATGTTGGGTAGTGGCGGCGGAGCGTTTTCAACGGCCGGCCTGTTATCGATTATTGATTCGACTCTTTCAACGAATGTGGCCAATCGAGCTGGTGGCGGCATTGAGATCGTCGATGGTGAATTGTTTGTTCTCAGCTCCATTATTGGTGGCTTTACGGCGGCGGAAGGGAATATTGCCGGTCCAGCGGGCACGGCGAATCCGGGAAATGGTGGCGGCTTGCACGTTAGCGGCACCAACGGCACCAGCTCGATTTTACGTGATTCGATCATTCAAAATAATGTTGCCGCTCGGGAAGGGGGAGGCTTATGGAATCAGTCCGGCAGCACCCTGCGGGTTATTGATTCCAGCGTTCTCGACAACATTGCCTCCGGCGATGCGGCTGATGATGGCGGTGGTGGAATCTTCAACAACGGTGGCACGACTCGAGTTCGCGATTCCCTGGTATCGGGAAATGTTGCTGACGGTGTGGCCGGAAGCGGCGGTGGAATCTTCTCGACGGCTGGACTTTTGGCCGTTCGCACATCCACGATTTCTGCCAATGTTGCCAACCGGGCAGGTGGCGGAATTGAGGTGGTCGACGGCATCGCTACGATTCGGGATACCGTTTTGGGCGGGCCTCAAGAAGTCGACGGGAATATCGCCGGGCCGAACGGATTCGCGTCTCCAGGCAACGGAGGCGGTTTACACGTATCTGGTACCAATGGGACTGAAACCTTTGTGCTAGGCGGCACGGTAACCAACAATTTCGCTGCCAGCGAGGGTGGCGGCCTGTGGAATCAGTCGGGCAGCACTATGGTCGTTCGAAACGATTCGGTAATCTCAAATAATGTCGCGTCAGGCAACGACAGCGATAACGGCGGTGGCGGCATTTTCAATAACGGCGGCCGGCTCAACATCATCGATGCCATCATTTCCGGCAACGTGGCGGATGGAAGTTCTGGAAGTGGTGGAGGTCTGCTTTCGACGGCGGGGCTCGTCACCGTTCTCGATTCAATTTTCTCGGGAAATGTTGCCAGTCGGGCCGGTGGAGGCGTGGAATTGATTGATGGCATGTTTCTGATCGTGGATTCCTTCCTTACACAAAACGTCGCCGGTCCGGATGGCAGCGAAAATCCAGGTAACGGCGGTGGTTTGCATGTCAGCGGTTCCAACGGAACTTTTACAAGCCTTGATGGGACGGTTGTCAGTGGAAACGTGGCGGCCAACGAAGGGGGCGGGCTTTGGAATCAGGTCGGCAGTACATTGGAAGTGCGTAACGGGTCCGTCGTGTCTGGCAACTCCGCAGGTTCCGGCGGCGGTGGCGGCATTTTCAATAACGGCGGCATCGTAAATGTCGGTGAATCGTCTGTGTTTGAAAACTTGACTGACGGGGATGGCGGCGGCATCAGTTCCCTTGCCGGAAGTGTTCTGACAGTCGACAATTCAATTGTTTCCAACAACAGTGCGGATAACGGCGGCGGCATCTACAGCGACGGGACCGGATTTGTGACCCAATCCGTCGTGGCGTTCAATGTCGCTGTTTCGGATGGCGGAGGGATCTTTACCGATACCAATGGAGATACATCAGTCTTTAATTCGATCCTGTTCGGTAATACGCCCAACGACGAAAATTGATACCCGCCAAATTATCATCGAATTACTGAGCCAACTGGGCAGCAGCCGCGAGGCGCGCGAGTACCTTAAACGGTTCAACAGCGTTGATTCGGTGCAGTTTGCCGTGATCAAGATCGGCGGCCAGGTGATTCGGGATCAAATTTCCGAATTGGCCTCCGCCCTGCATTTCCTCTACCAGGCAGGTCTATATCCGATTGTTCTGCATGGTGCCGGTCCCCAGATCGATTTGGCGATCAATGAAGCCGGTATCGATTCCGGAAAAATTGACGGGCTTCGAGTGACGACTCCACAGATCATGTCGATCGTACGACGGGTTATTTACGATGAGAATTTGAAACTGGTCAATGCGCTGGAGAATATCGGTGCCAAGGCTCGTACGATTCAACATGGAGTTTTCGAATGTCAGGCCAATGACAACCCCGAGTTGGGCCTGGTGGGCAAAGTTGCTCGAGTTCATCTGGATTCGATTCGATCAGCCATCGAGGCCAGTGCGATTCCGGTAGTGACCTGTTTGGGCGAATCGGCTGGTGGACAGGTGATGAATCTCAACGCGGATCATGCCGTCAACGCACTGATCCGGGAAATCAGACCGTACAAGATCATTTTTATCACGGCGACGGGTGGATTGTTGAATGAAAATGGCCAAATCATTTCCAGTATCAACCTCGTCACCGATTACCCCCGTTTGCAGGAAGTACATTGGATTCATTCCGGCATGCGGGTCAAGTTGAATCAGATCCGGGAAATGCTCGAATGTCTGCCGGATGCTGCGTCCGTTTCGATCACATCCGCCGCCAACCTGACGAAAGAGCTGTTCACCCATAATGGGGCGGGCACGCTGATCAGAAAGGGGGAGCGAATCTCAACTGTGACCGAACCGACAGCCGACGAACGAACCCATCTGACGGACCTAATCGAAGAATGTTTCCAACGCCAGCTTGACCCGAATTGGTTTGCATCTTTGGACCAGCCGCAAGTCCTGTGGGTCGAATCGCGGCGGGCAGCCGCTGTCACGTGTATTGGCGAGGGTTCAATTCGATACCTCGACAAATTCGCAGTCACCCCCGACGCGCAAGGCGAGGGACTCGGCGGCGCGCTGTGGAAAGAAGTCGCTCAAACACACCGACAATTGTATTGGCGCAGCCGGTCGAACAACCAAGTCAATCCCTGGTACCAACGTCAGGCCGATTTCAGCCGCCGCGTGGAACCATGGATCATCTTCGGCTATGGCATTTCCGATTTCGATCTGATTGGAAAGTGCATTGTCGATGCCGTCAGGCGCCCCCGGCTTTGGCTGGATGAATCATGATCCGCATCGGATTGATCGGCGGACGGGGCTACGTCGGAGCGGAATTGCTGCGACTGCTGGACCGACATCCAAAATTCGAAATCGCCTGGGTCGGTTCATCGTCGCTCGCCGGAAATCCGGTTTTCGAACCTGGTCGGGATCAGCTGCAACCGGACTTGTATTTTCAGCCGCTCGAACCGGCGACGATGAAATCCGTCCATGTGGACGCCTGGGTATTGGCCCAAACCAATGGTCAGGCACCCAGTTGGGTTTCGGCATTGGAAAACGAAACTGTCAAGATTCTCGATGTCAGTTCTGACTATCGATTCGATCCGGACTGGGTTTATGGACTGCCGGAAAAAAACCGCGAGTTGCTACGTGGTGCCGATCGGGTCTCCAATCCGGGCTGTTACGCCACAGCCACCCAACTCGGTTTATTGCCGGTTCTCGATCAGATCGCCAATCCGCCAACTGCATTTGGCGTTTCCGGCTTCAGTGGCGCCGGAAAGCAGTCGTCGGACAGAAATGACCGTCAGCGACTGTTGGATAACCTGCTGCCCTATGCGCTGGTCGGGCATGGCCATGAGCAGGAAATCTCATTCCACCTCGATCGAACAGTCCACTTCATGCCGCATGTAGCCCAGTTTTTTCGTGGCATCAGTGTAACGATCAATATCCCTCTGAAAGATTCTTTCGATTTGGCAACCACGTCAACGATCTATGAAAAGTATTTTGCATCGGAATCATTGGTCGACATCGTTGCGGCGATTCCGGAGATCGCTCACGTCCGTGGCACATCGAAGACAATTATTGGCGGCTTCGCGATCGACGAGACCGATCATCGAGTCGTGGTTGTATCGGTGATCGACAACTTGCTGAAAGGCGCAGCCTCCCAAGCCATTCAAAATCTCGAACTGATGTTTGAAATCGAATCCGCAACGGTTTCCAAAACAGAAATTCCATAAAAAAACATGCCTCATTGCTGAGGCATGTTTCAAATTTGAAACTTGATTTTATTCAAACAGTAATACTAGCAGCCACCACAACGCGAGCGGCGTGAACCGCGGCAGCCGCCGAACAATCGGCAACGTTGACCACAGCTTGAACCACAGGATGTTGCACATCCACTGTCGCAGGAAGGACTGCAGGGTGCTGCGCAACAACCACTGGTTGTTCCACCACATCCACAGTCAGCCGCTCCAACGGTTCCACATCCGCAATCGGCTGCTCCAACGGTTCCACATCCACAACCAGGAACCGAAACGGGAACCTGGATGGTTTTCGGAACGCGTTGGCAAACTTGAACAGGAACCTGTTCCGTGTACGTTTCCGGAACTTGAACCGTGTACGTCTGGGTACGGGTTTCAGGCTGGCAAGTCATCACCGTTACAGTTCGCGTCTGCTGTGTCGGAACACATTCAGTGTAAGGAACTTCACGGGTTTGGGTTTCCATCCGCTGACGCGTAACGGTCACGTTACGGGTTTGGGTTTGATTCTGGTAAGTCGTTACAGGAACCATACGAGTACGTGTTTCGCAACGGGTGCGCGCCACATCAATCGTACGCGTCTGTTGTTCCATGCGTTGACGGGTTACCGGAACTTCGCGAGTTTGGGTTTCGAAACGTTGACGGTTCACTGTCACCATGCGAGTTTGAGTTTCGCAGCGGCATTTGGTCACCGTTCGTGTACGGGTTTCCTGACGCATACGAGTCACAGGAACTTCGCGAGTTTGCGTTTCCATTCGCGTGCGTGTTACTGGAATACTACGCGTTTGGGTTTCACAACGAAAACGGTTTACAGTAATGTCGCGAGTACGATTTTCCTGACGCATTCTGTTTACTGTTACGTCACGAGTCTGGGTTTGCGTCGTCATTTCAGTGACGTCAACAGTACGAGTCTGCTGTTGTGGAACCATGGTGGTGACGTTGTAAGTGTAGGTTTCTGGAACCTGACGCATTTGGGTTACGGTGTAGGGAACTTGTTCCTGAATCAGATTGGGTACCCAAACCTGACAGGCAACGGTTTGAACTGCGGGAGCACAACCGCAGGCGTTGCCAGCGGCCATCATGCTTCCACTTCCACCGCAGCAAGATGAACAACCAGACGACGATCCGCAACCGCACGAGCCGCATCCGCTGTTGCATGGCACGGTTGTCATCTGTGTTTGCCACGAGCCTGCATCACGACAAACCGTTCGAGTCAGCGTTACTTGTTCCGGCTGGCAAACCATGCGAGTGCCAGTTTGCTGCGTCGTGGTCGGAACCATGATCGTGTAGTCCTGCTGAACCTGTTTAACGACAGGAACGCAGACGTTAAACGTTTGCTGTATGGTTTCGGTGTAGGGAACACACTCAGTGTAATTTTGAGTAATTGTTTCGGTGTAAGGAACCTGAACCTGGTAGGACTGCTCAACGGTTTCCGTATAAGGAACGCAAACCTGATAGTCCTGGGTCACTGTTTCTGTGTAAGGAACACAAACGGTATAGGGTTGTTCTTCCGTGTAAGGAACTTGAACCTGATAGTTTTGAGCAACCTCTTCGGTG
>JBGSXT010000132.1:0-3728 GCA_041751295.1 Mariniblastus sp. | reverse complement strand
CAGCGTACCACCGACCAGGCTGCCAATATTGTCGCTCGCTGCATGGCCAAGGTGAAAATCCAGGATCACCGCTGCGCCGTCGTCGTTGACCAGCAGGTTGGCCGGTTTCAAATCGCCGTGGACGATTCCTCGTTGGTGTGCATATCCCAATCCTTCTGCAACCTGAGCCATGAATGTGACGGCGAAATCAAGGATTGACGGATGATCGTTGACTTTCAGGGCCTCGGCCGTCAGCCGTTGTCGCTGGTGAAAATGTTTTTCCTTGTCATGGTCGGGAATCGTATTGGCGACTGTCTGCTCGCGCTGTCGGTTTACCGTTTGCACCAGAGCATGACTCTGCAGACCACTTCGGTTGCCATCAGACTGACGAAAATTTCGGATCATGTCGTCGAGCGTGGCAAGGCCCAGCAGCGGCATGCAGATCGCCTGCATTCCCTCCAGACGATGCACCGAGTGGATCGGAACAATATGGGTATGTTGCAATTGTGCCAGGAGTCGATGTTCGTCGGTCTGAATGGAAGTGAATTTCAGGACCACAAATCGGCACTCCAGTTCACCCTGCTGGGCCAGAAAAACGCGACCGAAGGCGCCTTCTCCGAGCTGGCCGACAAGCAGAAAATCTTCAAACGTATCGCCAACTTTGGGAAATTGGATCTTCTGACGTGCAGCCGAACCAAACCGTCCCATTGACTTACTGAGCCGCGACTTGGAGCCCACGCCACTCAGATCCGGCCAGTCCGTCGAATCAATGTCGTATTTGCTGGCCAGGGCCTGGGCGGCAACCCGGTCTCCCCGACCATTCCGCAGTCGGTATTCCTCAAAAACCATCGCTTTGCGTGCGTCAGCATGTTGTCTTAAGGCCGGAAAGCGATCGAAATAGTGCTTCGCATCGATCAGGGCTCCCGCCTCGGATCGCAATTCCATTTCCGAGCGCGCCAGCTCGGTCAGTACAGCCACGTAATTTTCTGACGACTCGGGCGGCACATAATCCTCGACCTTGACTGCTGGATTCTCAAACCAGTCGTGTTCGAATTCCAACAGGATGTTTTCGAGAACTCCTTTGTTTTCCGCCGGACAGGAATCCATGAACTCAACTTTCGATACTGTCATTCAATCGTCTGCGAAAATTCTGTAATATCCGTTCGACCGACCGTTTTGCCCGTTTTGTTTTTTCCGCGATTTCCTGGACTTCATATCCTTCAATTCTCAGCCGAATGATTTCCCGTTCGACCTCTGGCAGACTGCCAACAATTTCTTCAATGGTCATGCGCAGGATCATTAACGCTTCGCTGTTCCGCTCGGACCCTTTTTGATGCGAGTCATCCAGTGATTGGGTTTTAGCAACGTCCCGCTTCGCCGCCCGGTGTTTTGTCGCCTGGGAACGGAATTTGTTCAGAGATATCACCAACAGCAGATTCCACAGCTCTTCCCCATCGGAAACATTGTACTGGCCATCGCTGATACGTCGAAAGAATGTCCGGAATACGGACTGAACCACTCCCTCAGGATCAATCCGAACCGCCATTTTGTTATCAGTCTGCCGCGCTGCCAGAATTTGCAATCGGCGCGCGTATCGCAGGTACAACGCGGTAGCGGCATCTTCGTTACCATCGCGACAACGGCTCAGCAACTCGCCGACGTCCGGATGCTGTTCGCCGGTGTGAAGCATTGAATTTTCGTCGTGAGTGCTGTTCATCGGGTTACTTTGGATGGTCGCGCGCCGTAAAATCCCGTGTCAAAATACGGGCAAAAATCGAACGATCTGCCCATTTTCGCATTCGACAGCGGCGATTGCCATAACTTCACCGCCATCCGGGAATGATTCCTGCCAGAAAGAGCCAGTTTCGAGTTGTTCAGCCGCCAGAATAACCGGTTATTTCCCAGGATAATTCCGTATGTCCAATTGATGACGTGGATGATGACTGACAATTTGAAGTCACCTGCTTCAGGTCGAACCTGGAAAGCGCCAAAACGGCCATGGTCAATGCGAATGAAATGGCATGATCTGCTGTTCATGAATTGGCCCGTTTCCAAACAGCGACTCACCGAATTGCTGCCGTCCTGCCTTCAACTGGATTGTTATGATGCCCAAGCGTGGATCAGTATTGTACCGTTTCATATGAGCGGCGTTGCACTGCGTTGGATGCCGGATCTGCCCTGGTTTTCCAGTTTTCCGGAGCTAAATGTTCGAACTTACGTGATCGCCGATGGCAAGCCGGGAATCTGGTTCTTTACACTTGATGCAACCAATCCGCTCGCCGTTCGGGTGGCACGATTCTGGTACCATTTGAATTATGTCGATGCCCGAATTCATGTCGAGCGCCGCGATGGCTGGTTCCGGTATCAGTCGATGAGAACGGAAACCCGACAACCGCCAGCGGAATTACGGGTCGAGTACCGGCCTGTCGGCGAATCGTGGTTTGCGGAACAGGGTTCGATCGAGCATTGGTTGACGTCCCGTTATTGCCTGTACACCGTTGATCGAGCAGGACGACTGTTGCGAGGCGAAATCGATCATGTTCCGTGGTCGCTCAGAAACGCCCAGGCGGTCATTCAATCCAATACAATGGCCGATTCGTATCCGCTCGATCTGTCCCATCCGCCGCTGTCGTTGCTATATGCGCAGAAAATGGATGTCGTGGCCTGGTCGGTTGCGCCTGTGGGGTAAAGGGGGACATTTTGGTTTTATTGAAGTGCCCACCGTGTAATTTCGTGATCCTCTGTTGCCAAATACCACAGGAGCAACTTCCGGAAACGTGGTTTATCGCGTGTTCAATTGGGGTAACGCCAGCAATGAGTATTTCACAAAAATGGTGCGCCGCTCCATCAATTCGAAACCGCAGTGTTATGTCCCCGTTGTTATGTTAGGTTCCCGGTTTTAGTTCCAAAATCGAACTCGCATAAACAAGATTGTTAATACGGCATGTAGACCAACGACCGGCCATAACAAATAGCCAACCCACTCGCCTTGAATACCGAGATAGGCAAGAAAAATAGTGATGAACAGGTTGTATATCAACAGCCCGGTGGAAACGGAGCGAGTCGGGGCGCTGCCGGGCCAGCAAGCGATCCCCAACGACATCATGGCAATGCCTGCCACACGTGCCAACACCGGGGAAACGCCATCCAATTCGACACCCAACAACAACAGTGCTACTGGCGACGGTATGGTAATCAATGCCACTCCGGTGAAAAATTCAACGAGAGCAGCGAATTTCAGCAAGCGATCCATTTCGGACTGTTTGTTATTCCGGTTTTTCAAAAATGCTTGTGTCGGATATGGGTCCGGCAAGATTGCTGAACTGCAAGCGAATTCCCTTGGACATATTCGTCAGTTCCCTGCTGTCGGGTCGCGTCAGGTTCAATTGCTCATTCGCCAAAGTATGCCGTTTGCAGCAGCGGCGAGAAACCATCCGCTGCCAACGGCATTCAAGTTCACCTTATTATTTCACCTTGACCACTGCGGGAGGAGCCCAGTCGCCATCGCCGAGCGGCAGAATGGTCGGCGATTTTTCTTTCGGCCAATACATCCGCAGCGTCAGCAGAAACTCACCTGCGGGCGCGGGGAGCCAATTGGCTTGTTTATCTTCGCCAGGCGATTCATGCTGGAAGTAGAGCGTGAGCGATCCGTCGTCGTTGAACTTCGGATTGTCGCGCATGCTTACGGTGAGCTTGTTCAGCGGGTTGGGATAGAACCACCAGCCCCCTTCGTCGAAATACATGGTGAT
>JBGSXT010000131.1:0-3188 GCA_041751295.1 Mariniblastus sp. | reverse complement strand
TAAAATCAAAGACATTCCGGCATTGCTGTTTTTCAAGGACGGCCAGGAAGTGGACCGCCTCGTAGGCTTGAAACCGAAGTCAGTGATTGCCGCGAAATTGGACGGTTTGATTGGCGGATCGCGACCCTGACCCCGATTTGGGCAGTTCGCCATCCGTTGAATGAATACAACTTTGCCATCGCATGAATGTTGCATTCCGGCAACACTTGCGGCGATTTTCGGGGGATTCTGCGAGGATTTCGTATAGGTCCGGCATGTGCATTTCCAGGTTGACCAGCTGGAGCCAAAATGTCAAAACAATCAAGTCGTATCCTGGAATTGGACGCACTACGGGCGTTAGCAGCGATCAATTTATTGCTGTTCCATTTCACGCTCGTCTTTGAGAACAAATACGGATTCAGCGCCCCGCTCGGATTCGATTTCCCATACGGGAAGTACGGCGTGCAGCTGTTCTTCATGCTCAGCGGTTTCGTGAATGCTATGACGCTGTTGAAGAAGCGTGAGCCGGGCGAGTTTCTCGCCAACCGGCTGATTCGCATTCTTCCTTCGTATTGGCTTGTCATACTGCTCAATGTCCTGCTGTTGTCGATGTTCGGCATGTATGGGGCTGAACCCACCGCTTCGCAGTTCGCTGCCAACATGACCGTGATGCCACGGCTATTCGGGTACGAATGTTGGGAACCGGTGACGTGGACGCTGCAAGTTGAATTGATTTTCTATGGCTTGTTGATTTTGCTGTTTGTCGGGGGAGCCTTGAATCGACCACTCCGAACGATTTACATGTTGCTGGGGATTTCCGGTTTTGGCATGTGGACCTGTTATCGAATCAATGAATTGCAGCCCGAATCGATGGCGGCTGGTTTGGCCACCTTCCTGTCGGGACTGTTCATCCTGAAATACTTGCCGCTGTTTGCGATCGGGATTTTGCTGCACGAGATCAAATCGAAACGAGGCCATGCCCTCTCCAATGCGATTGGGATCGTGGCCAGTGCGGTTGTCTTCCACGCAATTGACGATCACGGGCACAATCCAGTAGCGACGGTGTTGTTGTTCACTTTGCTGGCCTTCAGTGCCTACGGGAAAATCCCGGTACTGCGTATGAAGCCATTTCTGATCATCAGTGCTTCCAGCTACGCGTTGTATCTGTTTCACAACAATCTTGGTTGTCTGTTGATCAAAAAGATCAACGATTTCGGTGTGCCGCCCGTGGCGAGTCTGATGATTGGCATCGCATTCGCGTTTGTGTTTGCCATTGCCTACACCTTCCTGTTTGAACAGCGACTGACCAAATATTTGCAAAACCATTGGCGCAAACGGAAACCACGACTGATTCAACGCCAATGGTTTGAAAGTCGAAGTAACGTCGAAACCACCACCTGACCTCCGCTCTTTGTAAGCCCTGAATATCCAGACTATCACCGACTTGAACGAAGCAACCCGCTTGAAAGACCCCTGGAATCGCTTGTCGGGTGACAAGCCATTAGTGTTGTCGAGAAGATGAAAACCGTTATCTGCAATAATTTGAGTGATTTTTGTGCCGCGCAGGATCTCTGGGACGGTCTTTGGGAAGACAGTCTGGTTTGCAATCCATCCGCAAGATCAGGTTCGTTGATTGCTGCGGTCGAGCAACTCTACGACCCCAATAACTTTTTGGCCGTCATTCTGGTGGACAACGGTCGCGCCGTAGCCGCGATACCACTGGTCAAGCTGTATGTGAAAAAGCTGATCAGCGTTTACGCGATTCCCAACAATGAGTGGGGGCGCTGGGGCGAGCTGATGATCCATCCCGATTATGATCGCCCGGAAATCTACGAGGCGCTAGTCGACGGATTGGAAGGAGCAACTTCACTGGGGATCCGATTGAACGACATTGATAAAACGCTGCCACAATGGAGTCAGTTCGTCAGTGCCATGAAGGACCGCCACAGGGAGACCAGCGAGTCATTTGCATTCCATGTCGGCATTATCGAACACGATTATAGCTGGGATTCATATTTTTCGCGGTTGTCCAGCGGATTCAAAAAGAAACTGCGCAAGTACATTCGCGGTCTGAACGGGCTTGGCGAGGTTTCATTCGAGCAACATTCCCGGTTTGATGATTCGAGTCTCGAGCATCTGGTCGGAGCTGCGTTTGCGGTAGAAGACAGGAGTTGGAAGTCAGAGCAGGGGAGCAGCATCGTAGCCAGCGGGAAATCGGACTTTTACCTTCAACAGGCTCGACAGCTTGCCAGGGAAGGCCACTTGCGAATCAGCTTCCTGCGATTGAACGGTGAAATTATCGCATTTGATTTTGGATCGCTGGCAAGGGAAACGTACAATTCCTGGAAAATCAGTTTTGACGCGGCATACGCCAAATTCGCGCCCGGTCAAATTCTGACTCAGTTCGTGACTCAGTCGTTTCACGAACAGAGGAATTGCCGGGTTCAGGATACGGTCGGACCGCTTACACAGGCGACGGAAAAATGGATTACACACCAAACCTCGCTGTTCAACGTCATGATCAGCGGCACGTCGATTACTTCCATCCTCGGATTCAAGATGCTGCAGGTTGCCAAAACGGTAAAACGTCTGAATAGCCGCATCAGGAAAAATCTGGCTGCAATAGGTGGCGAGTTTGTTGTGCGGGCTGCTGTTAACCGGCCTGTTCCCGCAGATATTTGACGAGCGCGACGACGTTCGCCAGTCGCCGACCCGCTCGACCGGGAAATTCAGCAGCTTCCACCGGGTATTTTCGGTCCCCAAAAAACTTGGACAGTGTCCTGGAACCATGGTCGTTGTTGAAGTTGATCGATTTCAATTCGATCGATTTTGCGGGAACAATGCCAGCAGCATGCAACAGACGCAAAGTGCCAGCGTTATAAACAACCAATATGTCGTCCGATTGGGAAAACCGTTCCCATGCCTTTCGAAAACCATTGATATCGATCGAATCAGCAAATTGATCAGTGGTCAACTCAAAATGCTGGAGCAGTTCACGAGAGATTAGCTCGGCGGTTTGAATCGTTTGGCTGAACTTCTCTCCCGATGCCAATCGCTGTGCGATCCAATAGACCGGCAGCCGCGCTGCTTTATTGGGGCGAAATTTTTCTGCCATGGGAGCCGCCTCGCCGTAAGCAACGACGAGTTTTCCCAAATCGGCCAACAATGCGTGCGGGATATTGGCTTTCTGCTTTCGCGGAGCCTGGTCC
>JBGSXT010000130.1:0-10754 GCA_041751295.1 Mariniblastus sp. | reverse complement strand
TCGATCTGGAAAATCCGGTGGACGGACTTCGTGGTGATGATCGAAAGGATTTTGCAGCGGCTCGAGTTGACGGTTCGGTTTCCGCGTTCCCAATGACCATGCCCATCGACGCCCTGCGAGCACTAGTTACCCGTGCAGGCGGTGAAGTAATCGACCACCCCTGCCCTTGAACGCTGGCAGGCGCTCGAGTGATGCAAATTTCGGTGGGAAATATCTGGCTGTTGCCATGCCGTCGGAATCGAGTGAAGATGATGAGCGGGCGTCATTCCCAAATGGTGGCGTCGTTTGCCCGTTAGCACAGCTGCCGATTCAGAAGGTTTTTCCCATCGCCAATCGACTTGCCCAGGAATCGAGTCCCTATTTGTTGCAACATGCCAACAATCCTGTCGATTGGTATCCGTGGGGAGCGGCAGCCCTCACACGGGCTCAAGACGAAGACCGGCCGATATTCCTATCGATTGGATATTCGGCTTGTCACTGGTGTCATGTGATGGAGCATGAAAGTTTTGAAGATCCGCGTCTGGCCCAGCTGCTCAATGACAATTTCATTAGCATCAAAGTCGATCGTGAGGAGCGTCCGGATCTGGACCAACTGTACATGAACGCGGTAATGGCTTTACGGCAAGGACAAGGTGGTTGGCCGTTGAGCGTTTTTCTGACGCCCGACCAGCAAGTGTTTTACGGCGGCACGTATTGGCCTCCGACAGCCCGTCTCGGCATGCCTGGCTTTGACCAGGTGCTGCAAAGTGTTCTGGATGCGTTTGTCAATCGCCGTGATCAGGTGCTGGAGCAGTCCCGCCAGATCACCCACTGGCTCAATCTTGCCGATCCACTTGAGAAGGAATCAAGCCTGGACGCACAAATCTTGATTGACGCCGTGACCACCCTGCATCGCAGTTTTGATTTTCAGAACGGTGGGTTCGGCGGCGCACCGAAATTTCCCCATGCAACAGATCTGTCACTCCTGATCCGGTTGATGAATCACTGGCCGGAACATCTGGCACCGGGGAAAACCGTCATGCACGACATGGTCCAGATCAACTTGAAGAAAATCGCTTATGGAGGAATCTTTGATCACCTTGCTGGCGGATTTGCCCGCTACAGCGTCGACGAATATTGGCTGGTGCCGCATTTCGAAAAAATGCTGTACGACAACGGACTGTTGGCATGCGTTTATCTGGAAATGTTTGCCGAAACGGGTGATGCATTCCATGCCCAGATCGCCCGCAAGACGCTGGATTACCTGTTGAATTACATGACCGACGACGCCGGCGGTTTTTACAGCTCCGAAGACGCCGACAGTGAAGGAGTGGAAGGCCGGTTTTACGTCTGGTCCCAAGAAGAGATTATCAAAACGCTGGGCGAACAGATCGGCAAACGATTCTGTGACTTGTACAACGTCACTGAGTCGGGAAATTTTGAAGATGCGAACATCTTGAACATGCGCAAGTCGTATCAGCAATTTGCCGATTTGTACGGCATCGACAAGGAACAGTTGCGCGCTGAAATGCGCGCGGCAAGAAAAACATTGCTGGCGCTCCGCGACACCCGTATTCGACCAGGCAGAGACGATAAAGTCCTCGTTAGCTGGAATGCGCTTGCCATTTCTGCCATGGCTCAGGCGGCGGTAGTGCTGGATAGTCCCCAGTACGCAGAATCGGCATTCCGAGCCACTGAATTCATTCTCGCCAACATGCGGCGTGCCAACGGCCGCCTGTTGCACACCTGGCGAAACGGACAGGCAAAACTGGATGCATTTTTGGATGACTACGCTTTTTTGATCGTTGCGTTGCTGGATGTCTACGCAATTGATTTTGATCAACGGTGGATTCAACAGGCTGCGGAGTTGGCAGAGGACATGATCCGACATTTCGGCGACGACGATGGCGGGTTCTTTTTTACGGCAGACGACCAGGAAAAACTGATTGCCCGCACCAAGTCGTTTCAGGACAGCAGCATTCCCAGTGGAAATGCAATGGCCTCAATCGCATTGTTGCGGCTCGGACGGCTGACCGGCAACCAGGAATGGGTTGAACGGGCGCGCACGACGATAGTTGCGGCCAGCTCGATGTTACGGCGTTCGCCGATGGCTGGCGGACTGATGTTGATTGCACTCAACGAATGGCTGACGGAGAGTTCCGAATTGGTTCTGGTTGCCGATCAGGAATCGGATATCAACATCGCCGTTAACGAATATCGAAATATCAAACGAAATGGTGTTTGCCTGATTGTAAAACGGAAATCGGACAAGCCAATCGATCTGCTGAATTCAGTGCTAATCGGAAAAGAAATGGTGGATGGAGCACCGACGTTATACGTCTGTTCAGGGGTCCTATGCGAACAGCCAGTAGTGGGCATGTCGGCCATCCGAGCGAGGATGCAAGAAGGTAACCGTTCACAGTATCTTGCTGGCGGCTTACTCCAGAGGGGGTCAGACCCACTTTTCAGCGACCGATTGGAATAGCAAATTCATGTTTTTTTATCGCCGAAAACTGCGTCAGACCCCAACGGCGTGCGGATCAGCAACCACCTGACTGTCGAAGCGGATTCCAGGCAATCGCTGGATGCCACAACTTGCAGGTAGCAAAACAGATTGCCAGAAATCCGCCCGCCATTCCCCAAATCATGCCGCCGATGGTTCCCAGGACTGCGGACTCCAGATAAAAATCGGAATCGGATACTGCTACTCCGAACATCAATCCAAAAAATCCGAAAATCATGCTGATCAATGTGAAGGCAACCAGGCCACAGGATGCTGCGACCAGGACAATTCCGATCGACGCTGCGAAACAGAGACAACGATTGCGGCAGCTGAAGGCCAGCTGCTGTTGACGATGCATCTCAGCGATCCACGCCGTCCGAATGAACGCCGGAGCCAGCAGGATAGTCGCGACCAGGGCGATTGTCGGCGAAATGCGCAACACGGCAAAGAACACGCAGCAAACGGTCAGCACCTGGAACAGGATCAACAGCGTAATCGAATTCCCGCCGATTCGCCGGGCACTATGGGTGAATCCAGATTGTAGCCGAAACATCTTCATGAATTCCGTTTATGGCAAAAATGCGGATCCAAAAATGCGGATCCAAAAATGCGGAGCAATTGGTCATTCGAACCAATCGGCAGTATGAAATCAGATGTAAGTCCGATTTTAGAGGTTGCGACCCTGTTTTCGCAACAATCCGTTTTGACTATTATCAGAGGCCGGCGGCGAACACCTTAACGGGTTTGAATGTCCGAATGTCCTGTTGGAGGGTAAGCGAATGGTTAGCAGCTTCATTGGAAATGAAGTGCCGGGCAACTGGTTGCGAGTTCGAATCTCGTGCCCTCCGCTTTGATTTTGCGGCCGCCGATTTCTCCCGGTTGGGCTTCAGCTTGTTTTCAGCTTGTCAATTTCGGATTTGATCTGTTCAATTTCCGACTCGATTTTTCGGACTTCATCGGCATCGTCCATCTGTTTTTGGGCACCGGCCAATTGCTGTCGACACTTCTCCAGTCGAGTGCGCAGAATTTCTATTCGTTTTCTGGCTTTTTTATCCATGGCATTAAATCCCGGATTTGAAGTGGGTATGAATTTTCCGCTCACAATCGAAACCGAACGGCCAACATTCGTTACATTGGTATAAATTAAAACCCTGCTGATCGACAGCAGGGTTTTGTAACCAATTTGAGTTTTCAGGCGTTCGATTTACTAGTCGATACCCACATCGCTGGTGGACCCTGTACCGGTTGCAACAGGAATGACCGGTGCAGGAGTTTCCGTGTTCGACAGTTGATTGATGGCTTCGACCCTTGAAGCAGCAAAACCCGTGGGGTATTTTTCCGTCAGGGCAACTTCTGCAAAACTGTCCGTACCATACCATTGGTCGATCGTGGATTGCAAATTTTCGAGGCGGGCGTCGACAATATTGCCCGGAGCCGAATTTTGAACCAAAGCAACTTTCTGGCCAATCGGATTGTTTTTGAAGATGCCCCGGATTTTCGATTTTCCGGCTTCATTCAGCTGGTTCGTCGCCCCGTCGAAATGGGTTTCCGTGAAAACGCAATTACAACGGTAGCCGTCTTCCAACATGTTGTTCCACATGGAAAAGTAAAGTTGCCGATCAGCGCAGTCAAACGGCTTGGGCCATGCGCGATTTCGATCGTAGGCCCGCTTGTTGATTTCGCACAAGTGCGCGTAGTAGGCTTTGAAGTTTCCGTTTCCGATCTGACCGCCGCGGCCGCCTTGATCGTAACACGCACCGCCACAGTCTCCGCTCGACGTCGGATAGCCCAACGTTCCGGATTCGCTGCAGCCTCCGGTCGAGTTGGTGCCGACAGCGTATTGAGCACTTGAAAACTGGCAAAACGCCAGAGTCGCCACCATTGCCAGCGACAGGACGGTCCACTTAAAACGTCGATCCATGACGAAACTCCGATATTCGATAAAATACGCTAGCGGCTGCGCTCGCAGAACAACGATGCTCTGCAAAGATCTACGTACACCGCGCAGATTTCCTTTATTACCTTGATTATCGGTTGTCTTGATCGAGCCAGATTGGACCAATCGTTCCGGATTTGAAACAATATCGGGACGAATCGCCTATTTTTGTAAAGCCGGAAGCATTTCGTTAACCATGGTAATTGCAGCGGGTCCAACGAGGACTACGAATATGCCGGGAAAAATGAATAGAACGAGCGGAAAGATCAATTTGACTGCCGTCTTCGCCGCTTTTTCTTCCGCCAGTTGCCGACGGCGCACTCGCATCGAATCGCTTTGAGTACGCAGGGCTTTACCGATACTTGTTCCAAACCGGTCCACTTGAATCATGATGGAAGAAAGTGTTTTCAGATCATCCACCCCGTTTCTTTCACCAAGGTCTGTAAGTACCGCTTCCCGTTTTCGGCCCATTTGTAATTGTCGGTTACAGATTTCAAATTCCAGGGCCACGATTGGATGGGCGGTTCCCAGTTCCTCGGCAACTTTCCTCATCGCTTGATCTAGACCAAGGCCGGCTTCGACGCACACGACCATCAAGTCCAATGCATCGGGTAGCCCGAGGAAGACTTTCTGTTTTCTGCCTTTGGCCATCAAACCAACGATCAATTCGGGGATAAACAGGAATATTCCGGTACAGACCAGGGTATAAACCAGCGCTTTGACCGTAAAACCGAGGACCAGCAGATTGGTGCCGCCGCCAAGTACAAATCCCGCGATCGCCATGATCATTTTCAACGTATTGAACAGCACCGGCGCTTTTTCGCTGCGGAATCCGGCTGACGACAGTCGTTCCCGTTGTTTGTTGATTTCCTTTTCACTTTTGGGCTTCAGAGTTTCGCCCAGTTTTGGGCTGGCCGCTTCCAACATTTTGGCGAAACCGTCTTTGGTCCCGCTGCCTCGCAGCGATTCCTGGGCCATGGGTCGACCAAGCGCCCGGTTCTTCATTTGCGCCAGTCGTTCATCGGAACGGGAATTGCGATTGAACAAAAAGTCGACGGTCACCCAAGCCCCGATGGCGATAGCACCAAAGACGGCAAATGGCAGTAACGAGATCATATCCAATTGGGCAAGCATTAAGTCGGTCACGGATTCACCTGATAATTCTGTGGATCAAACGTTTGTCGGTTTGAGCTGTTGGTTTGATGTTAAACTTTGATCGAAATAATTTTTTTGATGCTGATTGCGCCCAGAATCTGCATAACGATCCCGAAAGCCAGCATTTTATGGCCTAGAGGGTCTTCAAACAGCATCATGATGTAGTCGTAATTGAGTCGCAGCATCACTAAAAAAAGTGCTGGTGGCAAAGCCAACAACACGATTCCGGACAATCGTCCCTCACCGGTCAGCGACTGAATTTGTCCCCAGATCTGGAATCGCTCGCGAATCAGTCTGCCAATCTTGTCAAGGATTTCCGCCAGATCACCCCCTGTCTGCCGCTGCAGGATTACCGAGGTCACAAAGAACTGTAAATCCAGATTCGGGATCCGGTCGAGCATCAGTTTCAATGAATCTTCCAGCGCACAACCCAGATTCTGTTGTTCGAAAGCGCGATGAAATTCTGGTCCGATGGGATCATCCATCTGCTGACCAACCAGTTGAATTCCGGCTGGCAGACTCTGCCCCGCCCGCAACGCTTGACAAATCAAGTCCAGAGCTTCAGGCAGCTGGGCGGCAAACTTTTTCATGCGCCGGCGCCGTTTAAACCAGACATATCCCAGCGGCAGCACCGCACCGAACAGGAAAACGACCGGGGCGATCGATTTGATCGGAGACGACGCCATGTAGATAAAGCCCAGCCCGATTCCCAACCCGACCGATGCGCCCACGAATTGCGACACCGTAATGGATACTCCTGATTGTTCAATGAACAGTGACAGGTTCAGAAATCTTGAGATCACGGCCTCAATCTGACCGGGGACGTAGTCCAATGGAGATTTCAGCAGTGACGTCGGTTTCTCCTCATTCCGGGAGACTCCGCGACCCCTGTTTTTAGTCAGCGATTGCAGTCGATCATTGATTTGTTCGTTATCGCCTTTGAGCAGCATGGTTGCGGCAAAAATCAGACCGCTGACACACAGGAAAACGGAGGCAATCAATAGATAAAACATGTCAGTCGTTTCTTGTTTGAATATTGGTTGTTTTGACGAAAAAAAATGTACGGTGCCGGTTGGCGATCACGCACTAGTCGGACATCATCACGCGTTCGCGGAAAATACTGGCCGGCAGCTTGATGCCCGAGGCCTCAAGTCGATCCATGCATTTAGGGCGAACCCCAGTGCAGGTGAATCGGCCAATGGCCCGACCGTTTTCGTCGACGCCGTCCTGGATGAATTTGAAAATGTCTTGCATCACAATCGTGTCTCCTTCCATCCCGCAGATTTCGGTAATATGCGTTACTTTTCGCGGGCCACCCTGCAGCCGGTTGGCCTGAACGACCAGATCGACGGCGCTGGCAATCTGGGTTCGCATCGCCTTGATCGGCAATTCGAATCCGGACATCATGATCAGCGTTTCCAAACGCGAAATGCAGTCGCGAGGCGAGTTGGCATGGGTTGTGGTCAACGAACCATCGTGACCTGTGTTCATGGCCTGTAACATGTCCAGTGCTTCCGGACCGCGACACTCGCCGATGATGATCCGTTCGGGACGCATCCTCAAACAGTTGCGAACCAGATCGGTCGCAGTGATCTGACCTTTGCCTTCGATATTCGGCGGGCGGGTTTCGAGCCGAACCACGTGATCCTGTTGCAGCTGCAATTCGGCAGCGTCTTCAATCGTGACGATTCGATCCGAGTTTGAAATAAAGCTCGAGAGCGTATTCAACAGTGTCGTTTTCCCGGAACCGGTACCTCCGGAGATCACAATGTTCAAGCGGGCCTTCATGGCTCCCTCCAACAGCATCACCATTTCCGGAGTGAAGGCTTTGTAATTCAGCAGGTCTTCCAGTTTCAGCGGGTTGGAACCGAATCGGCGAATGGACATCGCCGCACCATCGAGCGCCAACGGTGGAATGATCGCATTCACACGCGAGCCATCTTCAAGGCGGGCGTCGACCATCGGACAGGTTTCGTCAACGCGACGTCCGACTTTCGAGACAATCCGGTCGATGATTTGGAGCAGATGTTGATTGTCCCGGAATTCAACCGATGACCGTTCCATCTTGCCCCCTTTTTCGACATAAATATTCTTGGGGCCGTTGATCAAAATATCGCTGATCGTCGGGTCTTTCAGCAGAAACTCCAGCGGTCCCAGGCCGAACGTTTCGTCCAGAACCTCTTCGACCAATCGTTCACGCTCTTGACGGTTGAGCAGATTGTTTTCACTATCGCACAAATGCTCGATAACAACACGGATCTCGCGGCGCAAGACATCGCCTTCCAGGTCGCCAACGCGGGTCAAGTCCAATTTGCCGATCAATTTCTGGTGGATCAGCTGTTTCAGTTGGTCGAACTCATCGGTTTTGGATTGTGCTAGTTTCATCCTGGCTTCCCGGTTGCATGATTTTGGTACGCTTGGTATTCGCTCGCCTGGCGTATTTCAGGCCTGCAAAAAGATAGGCCGCACTTTAACGCGGGCCAAAAGTTGCCGAAAAGATTCAACTTTGTTTATCTGTCAAACCGCTCGCTGTCGTTCCAATCGTTGCAGTCGGCAGGACAGGGATCGCAGCCTGCGTTAAATCAGCGGATTCGGCAACGAACGGGTAGAGAAACCCGTGAGCGGGACATCAGGAAAACTGGCACGACTTCAGAAAGTCACTCATGCCGACAGATCGGGCAAAGTTCAAAGCGCAAAGTTCTATCGTCTGACATCAATAAATGTCAATCGAAAATCATCGGCGTCAGTCTGGTTCAATGCCCTGAATCTGTCGCCGAACGTGCAGGAACCGATCCCTGCGTGCCCAAGTAGCGGATCGCCATTGAAATCGGTTGGGAAACGTTTACTTGTGCACTGAATTCGCGTCTTCGATTCTGACGACCTGGATTTCCTCGTCCTTGCGTTCCAGCAAGCAGCCCGTGAACAGCCAGCCGTCTTTCGTCGTTTCCATCACCCAACCGGCAGGTCCGAAATACGGTGCGACTTGCCCGTCAAAATCTGCTGGCAGTTTCGATCCGTCGATCTTCTGCTCCCGGGGTTTGTCGGAATTCCTGTTTTTGGCGACAAACGCCTGGTTCAGTAGACGCGCCAGAATGGTATCACTGGCCGCCATCTTACCTTCGCGCATCATTTCATAGTTCGGACGAATGACCCGATCCAAACGCGAGAACTGCCGAAAACTGACCCGCGTGTTGTCGGTCATTTCATCCAGTGCATCCGCGACCCGTTGATAGTCAGTGGCATCGGTCAATTTCTTGTCTGGCAATCCAGTCAACAGTTTTTCCAGATATTGCTGGTTGTTGCCAATCAACAGATATTGTTCCGTGACCACGCAATATCTTCTGGCAAACAGGCTGAACGTCGGTTCTTCGACTTCCGCTTCTTCTTCCCCCATCAAGCCGGGATCGCGAAATGGATCTCCTTCGAGTTCGAGTTCGAGTTCTTCAACGCCAATCGAATCGTCAATCTCCACAGCCTTGTAGCCGCACAGTTCAAATTCGCGATGCTGTTGTGGCCAGCATTTCCTGATATTGTCAAACACATAATCTGCGTCACCATTCAGCCGGATGGCAATCGCGATCCGTTCGCTATCTTCGCGAATCGGCAATTCCGAATCGGAAATAATGCTCAATTCGTTATCAAACTTCGAAATCACCTCTGTCACGTCAACATTCAAATCCACTCGCAGGCTATCCAGGGCATCTTCAAACGAGCCTTCTTTTTCTGAAACAAATACAAAGGTATCCACTGCGTGGCCGATATTTTTGAGTGCTCGCTGCATATCCCACGAAGCGCAAAAGAAACCCGCAACGGAATCAGGCACATAGGCGGGCGGCGTCAAGGCAAACTGCTTCTTGTTTTCGAAATCGAACAGACCGAAAACTCGTTGCCGCTTCAAATTTTCGGACTTGACGTCGGGCTTGTAGACATACGTGCGATGTAGCACTTCATGCTTGTCAGTGGCCAGCGAGATCGTGCCGCCAACCCCCTTGAACCCATCGAACCCATTTTCCCGCAAAATTCGGCCCCAGTCATCGCTGTTCGTCTGGTTGAATTCCTGTTCTTCTCTGGCCATTGCCTGAGCCAATTGAACATAGCCAAATGGATTGACGAACCAGTAAATCTCCGATTCAACGCCTTCCAATTTGACCTGCTGCATCACGCTCTGGAATACCGGTTGTGCCGCCAGCGTTTGCCCCTGTTTCACATTATTGATATTGACCAGACGCCGGACGATTTCACGAAAGATATTTTCGTTGTCTGACGACAGCAGCCATCCACCTGTGACGGTGTGATAGGCATAGCGATGGTGCATCAATCGCGATTTTTTGGGAAACTTCCATTTGGAAACTTCGGCACCTTGGACCGCTTCAAACTCTTCCTTCGTGGCTCCCCGGGCGATCAGTTCGTCGGACAGTTTTGCCAGCAATTCATTCGTTTCGTCGGTTTTCCCGGATACATCAACCAGCAATACCATTCCATGTGACCCGCGTCCGAGATTTTTCTCGTCGTCGGTGACGTTATCGGGGAAAATTCCAGCGATACAGATTTCGCCGGAACGGATGTCCTCAATGTTTTCCAGCTTTAAACCGAGTCGAACATTCTTTTCGTTTAGCCAGTTTTTAAACTGTTCTTTCAAACTGGCAATGAATGGTTCGAGGGCTTCGTTTTTGGTCATCTGACCAAACTGGGTTTCCAGGAATTTTTTGTCCAACCGTCTTGAATCCGGGATTGAAATCCACGCTTTCGTTCCGGCCGGAAGCAATTCCTGACTGGAAATGGCGGCAGAACCGTTAAGTTCCTGAGGAGCTGCTATGGAAAACGTACAGTACCCCGTCCAGATGACTGTACAAAAAATAACGGATGAAATGCGTCTAACCACGAATGCTCCCCGCTGGGTTCCTGACCCGGAAACAGCTGGCGAAATCAATTGCCCACCTCCGGTCGCGATCTGCGGCCGGTTGCAAATTTTCAGCAAATCCGCAAACTGCACTTGTCTGAATTATCGGACGAAAAATGTATGCCAAAGACTGTAATTCCGCTGATCCGGAAAGTCTCGCTCGGCTGCCTAACCGGTCCTGATGATAGCCGATTTCGGCACCGTTCGTAAACAGATGTCAGGAAAGGCATCCATTTTTCCCGGCAAATTTGATTTTTGTTGCATACTTCCGCTTGGTAATC
>JBGSXT010000129.1:0-9021 GCA_041751295.1 Mariniblastus sp. | reverse complement strand
AGTAGGCAGTTGTACCGATCTGGTCGCGACCGTGATTCAACCGTTGATGCAGCTGTACGGCGATCAGTTTGATGTCGCCCCGTACGGAGTGATCCTGAAGCCGAACCAAGGTCGTCAGATCCTACGCGATGATCCCGATTCGGGCTTTTCTCCCAACGCCGCCTACATTTTCAAAAAACAGCTGGAAGAGGCCGATTTCATTTTGCTGAACCGGATCGATGAGCTTTCAGAGGACGAAATCAACGAATTGGCCGAACTGGTATCCGCAGAAGCGCCAAGCGTTCCCGTGTTGCGGATCTCCGCTCGTGAAGGGACCGGATTTGATGCGTTGTTGGAAATCCTCGAACAGCGCGGCGAATTTGGCCGCCGCTTCCTCGAATTGGATTACGATATTTACGCAGAGGGTGAAGCCGAATTAGGCTGGCTCAATATGAGTTTGACTGTTGCGGCGGATCATGAATTTGAACTGGACGATCTGCTGATCGGAATCGTGACGTGCTTGCAGCAATCGCTTGCGGAAACAAATGCCGAAACGGCTCATCTGAAAACGATCGGGCTGTCGTCAGGTTGTCACGGCGTGGCCAATTTGACCGGCAGCGACTCGCCTGTCGAATGTTCGCTGGCTTCGAATTGTCGAACGAAGCAGGCAGAGATCGTAGTCAATGCCCGCGTGGCGATCGACCCGGAGGAACTCGAACGGCTGGTTCAAATCGCCGTTCGCGGAGCCGCAGCCGAGCAGCATGCCACCGCAGATGTCCGTCAGACGCAAAGCTTCCGTCCCGGACGCCCCGTGCCCACCCATCGTTTCAGTGAATCGAAATGACAATTGCCCCACAATGCCGTGCCCGAAACTTGGGTTGAATGCCCAAACCAGCGCGCGTTATCGCACATCTTGGCCTAGGTAACCGTCTAAAAAAATCCAGAATAAGACGTGGCAAATCACTTGCCTGATTGCATGACATGGAAACAGAACTGGAACACTCACACACTCAAGATGCCATTGCCCGCCGAATCAACGGCAAAACCAGGCACAGCTATTTGCGTGATTTTGTTTACGGGGCGATCGATGGAACCGTTACGACATTTGCCGTAGTTTCAGGAGTCGCCGGAGCGGGTCTGGATTCGCGGATTGTTATCGTCTTGGGGTTGGCAAATCTGGTCGGCGACGGCTTCAGCATGGCTGCCAGCAACTACCTGGGCACGCGAACCGATGAACAATTACGTGACAAGGCGCGCGCCATGGAGGAGCGACACATCCAAAAAACTCCAGATGGTGAGCGCGAGGAAGTTCGGCAGATATTCGCCAACAAGGGATTCGAGAACGAAGACCTGGAGCGAGCCGTGGAAATCATCACATCGAATCAGCGTCGCTGGGTCGATACCATGCTTGTCGATGAGCTGGGACTCTCGCTGGAGAGCCCGTCGCCGATGATCGCAGCGATAACCACATTCCTGGCATTCTGTTTTGTCGGATTGTTGCCATTGCTGGCTTTTATTTTCGGATATTTTGTTGCCGTTGAACCAACGGCACTCTATTTGCTGAGTACGTTGATCACCGCTGCGGCATTCTTTTTTGTCGGAACGGCAAAGTCATTTTTTGTGGAACAACGCTGGTATTGGTCAGGTCTCGAAACTCTGTTGATCGGCGGAATTGCCGCGGCATTGGCCTTCGGGGTCGGACTGCTGTTAAGGGGAATCCCTGGCGTTTAGTTGATTTTGATCAAATTCATTTGAGGATAAGGCAATGACAAGAACAGTGTTGGCATTGATTGCAGCAGGCGTATTCGGCACGGGCACTATATTGATCAACAATCAGGAACAGGAAAATTCCTATCAACCGGATACAACCGGATTCATGGCTCAAAAACTGAATCATTCCCGCGATATTGTTAACGGTCTCGCCACTGGCGACTACGACGCGATCAGCAAAGCTGCTCAGGCTCTGACATTAATCAGCCACGAATCGGATTGGAACGTCATTCAAACCGAGCAGTATTTGCATGCCAGCAGCAATTTTCGAGGTAGTACCACGCGGCTGCGTAATGCGGCCCATGAAAAAAATCTTGATGGTTCCACCTTGGCCTACATCGAAGTCACATTGAATTGTGTCAGATGCCATCAGTATTTGCGGGATGAGCGAATGAAAAACGGAAAGTGAATGCAATGTCCGAAAACAAAAGTCAAAAAATAAAATGCAACGTGATCCTGTGCCCTGTCGATCTGTCGGCAAACAGCCTGCCGGCCATTGAATTGGCGACCATTCTGGCTAAACATCATGGCGCCAAAGTGAATTTTATGTACGCCGCAACTCAGTGGGTGTCGGACGATGCCCTGATAGCAAGTGAATACATTCAGGGAATCGTCCAGCAAGACAAGGAAGCGTTCTTGAGGCTTCGACCTGCCGATCCGAACGTTGCGTATACTCATACATATGTCCTGGGAAATCCGGGTCCGGAAATCGTCATCGCGTCCCGGTCCAGCGACTCAATCGTCATGACAACCCGCGGGCACACACCGTTCATGAGATTCCTGATGGGGGGCGTTTCCCAATACGTGCTTCGCCATGCCGACTGTCCGGTCATTTTACTGAAGAACTTCAAAATTGAACCGAAGCCGTCGGGTTGTGATCGTTCCGAACTGGTATTTGTCACCGACGTCATGCAACACGTCAGCCCGATTGAAGGCTTTGAAAAAATGGATGATGTTCTGAGCGAGCTGGAGAAGGCTGGCAATACCGCTGCACCGGTGGTGAACCTGGGTGGCGAGTGTGTCGGGATCTTGACGAAAACCGATATTGACCGGTTTCAACAACTGCGCCAACGTTACAACGAGCGCGACCCATCCGTTGTTGACGAAATATTTGAAGTTGACAAGTTTGGTCACCGTCGAGTCAGCAAACGTGATTTCGATCAGGTCAATCGGCATATGACCTCGCCCGTTGTCACGATCAGCAACACAGCTGATGTTCAGGCTGCCAGGGAGCTGTTTACTGCGCACCCAAAGATTCATCATCTGGTCATCGTTGACGATAAAAACCGACCCATCGGGATTCTGGAAGCCACAACTGTCAGACCTGACAGTCATTCAGATTTGGAGCGTGGACTTCATCCGATTGATGTTGTCAACATTGCCGATGACCAATAGCGTGTCTCCGGCTTGAATCCGGAATGCAGGAGACGGATTGAATTGGAATTCACCCTGGCTGTTTTTGATCCCAATGATCAGTAAGTCGAATTTCAAGTTGATTGCTGTCTCGGCCAACGTCGCGTCGACAAGAGGATTGCCTGCAGACACGTAAAACTCGTCCAACTCGATTTCCAATTGGGATGCCTCGGCAAACAATTCAATCAAATCAGCAGTTGTCGGACGTGAAATCATCCGTTCCATTTGATGCGCACCGACGCGATCGGGCATAACGATTTTGTTCGCTCCAGCCTGGCGCAGTTTCTGGCAACTACTCTCCTGATCCGATTTGGCAATGATCTGGATATCCGGTCGCAGATTTCGCGCTGTCAGCGTGATAAACACATTCTCGGCATCCGTGGGCAAAGCGGTAACCAGGGCCCTGGCCGACTTCAATTGGGCCTGATTTAAAACCGTATCTGCAGTTGCGTCCCCCTGGATTGCAAACCCATTTTCGATGGTCGCTAACTCAATTTTTTTGATGTCCAGGTCGATGACAACATATGGAATCGCACGATGGCGCAATTGGTGTACCAGATCCTGACCCAACTGCCCAAAACCACAAACGATGACGTGCTCCCGGAGTCGGGAAATTTCTTTAGCCATTTTTCGGCTCCCCATGATACGGTCAAATTCGCCCACCAGGAGCAACTGAATAAATCCCCCAAAGGTGTATGCCGCTGACGTGACTCCCAGCAAAATCACGGCAACGGTGAAGGCCTGAACGGCAGGCGTCGATTGTGAGCCTTCACTAAACCCGACGGTGGAGATCGTAATCACCACCATCCAGACCGACTCCAGCCAATCGTAACCGGCGATAAAGCGAAATCCCACAACTGACAACACAAAGACCACCAGCAGCGAAATCGCACCCATACTTATGCGTGAAATGGGTAAATTCATTTTGTCCAGCAAGCTCGCAAGTTCAGAGCCTTCCTTCAATCATGGCTGGCATCGCCGACTTTGAAACCAGTCGCGAATGCCTGTTGATGGGCAATGCGCACAAGTCGGAAACCACAGTCCTGCTTTTCCAGTGTGTCGATCCAAAACTTGCCCTGCCAGTGATAACGAATCTGGATGCGGTTCGTCTGACCGCTGACAAGTGCAGTCCGGGCCAATTTGAATCTGTGTGAAGCGTTCGGTACAGTGCTGCTGTCGTATCCCGAATGATTTGCCCGTTGCAATAAAGTAACATCCGACGCCAGCTGATCAATGTCGGCGAGCAGCGAATCCAGGTCCGGCAATGTAAGCACTGCTTCGAGCATCGGTGGTAGTTGTGCCAGACTGAATCCGTCCGGGTGGGGCGGTTGTTCGGTCGTTTGCAGCGGAATGTTCCGGGTCGTTGGCAAGACGTCACCAAGGGATTTGTTTTGGTGTGGTGCGTTAAGTCGAAACCATTCGCGGCGCGACAGTTTTCTTGGCTCATTCATTCCAGGTTACCATTGTTGTTTGGTCGGTACACGGAACATTAAGGCTGAATTTTGATTGGTGGCAGGAACGCGGGACTTGAGTCAAGTTGAATCTGTTCCAAATCCGAAGATGGCGCATGACACTGTTGACAATTCTGACGCCATGGATGGGTCGTTCGTATTCCCTGCAAACTGGTAAACCCGTGACAGCTCATACAGTCCACGCGCATCCAGGTAGAGTGTGGAATCACTGGCGGAGCACCATCGAACGCGCGCGGCCCGCCCGTCGGAGCCGGCAGCCCGACAAATGAATTGTCGCGAGACAGCGAATCGGTTGATGGCTGAGTGCTGTTGTCGACGTGGCACTGGGTACAGTTAGTCAGAATCTGATGCGACATTTTCGGGATGCGCAAGGTTGCCAGCTGGATCCCCTCGCCGTGGCAAGCCAGGCAGGAAGCTGCCGACAATTGGTCGATTGGATGGGGGACCGTCGGTGGTGATCCATTGAAGGCCCGATTCTGTTTGCGGCGATCGAGCGCCACTGCTTTTAGTTCCGGCGCAATGATCACCTCAGCCATCGTATTCTGGGATGATTCTAGATCGGCGATTCCAGCTCGCCAATTTTGCGCGCGATTCAGGGTTGCGTTGTGCATGTCGGCATAGTGCGTTGCGAGAATCGCATCCGAGCCAGCTTCGCGCGGAAAAGTCGAGGCAGCGTTCCGTTTCGAATCGTGAGATCCTGTCCCAATACGGCTGGCAATATCTCCTGTCATTTCCCTGCCGGGATTCATCGGAGACTTCAAACCGATAAAGTAGCCTGTGATCGCCAGTGATATCACGCAGAAAAAGATCAAGTATCCCACGTTTTGTCCGGTTTCTGGTCTCATCAGTTATGCCTTGCTGATTCTGACCGCACTTTTTTTATAGTCCGGCTGTTTCGAAAACGGATCCACTGCGTCAAGCGTCAAGTCGTTGACCAGCAGCGATTCATCAAAAAACGGAATGAATACTGTGCCTAGTGGCGGTTTGCCGCGCCCGTCAATCCAGGCTCGGAGAGTGATCCCGCCCCGTCGCGATTCGACCTTGACCTGATCGCCGTTGCGAATGAGATGCCGCTTGGCGTCGTCTGGGTGAATTTCAATGTACGCGGAGGGCAACGCCCGGCTGAGTTCCGGAATGCGGCGGGTCATCGAACCGGTATGCCAGTGTTCCAGCACGCGACCGGTACTCAGCAGCAGTGGATACTCGTCGTTCGGCAGCTCGGCTGGCGGTTCCCAGGGGTGGAACCAGATTTGAGCTCGATCGTCATTTGTGCTGGAATGATAGAACTGGATCTGTTTGCCTTTCATGACGTAAGGATCGGAACCCTCGGAGAATCTGAACCGCGTTTCAAGCCATTGACCGTCCTGCTCGATCACTGGCCACCGCAACCCGCGCGCCTTCACGTACTCGGAATAAGGCGCGAGGTCTTTGTGCTTCAGCCGTGAGAATTGCCGGTATTCGTCGAACAATTGCTGGTCGACATTGATGTTGTAGTAATGCTCCCATTGCCAGACGGGAACGGGCTGACTGTTTTCGTCATTCATTTCAAAAATAAAACGTCCGTCGCGATCTTTCATGCCAGCCATACCACGTTCGAACAGACGATGAGCAACCGCGATCGTTTGCCAACAGTCATCACGCGCATCGCCGGGTGGTTCGACCATCTTGAACCACTGCTGGGTTCGCCGTTCGGAATTTCCGAACACACCGTTTTTTTCTACCCACATCGCGGACGGCAGAATTAGATCGGCCAAACGAGTTGTCGCCGTTGGATAGACATCGCTGACGATCAGGAATTTGTCACTGAGGCCTGCCTTCGGATTGAACAGCCGGTTCAGATTCGGCAGCGTTTGCCCAGGATTGGTGACCTGGACCCAGATCGTGCCGATATCGCCACCTTCTGCGGTTGGTGTGCAAAACGACTTCCACATTTCAACGGTGTGATATCCTGGTTTGGGATTGATTCGACCGGCAGGCAGGTTCCAGAACTCTTCGGTTTGTCGACGGTGTTCCGCGTTGGCAACCAGCCGTCCGCCCGGCAGGGCATGAGCCAGAGTGCCGACTTCGCGGACCGTGCCGCAGGCGGAAGGCTGGCCCGTCAGACTGGTCGGAGCGTTTCCGGGTGTCCCAAAGTGGCCACTCAGCAGGTGGACACCATGCACAAGCGTGTTGATTGCCGTGCCGCGCGTATGCTGGTTCATCCCCATGCACCACAGAGAAGTAATCTTCAAATCCGGATTTCCGAACAGGTCGCCCAGCATGCGGATATCAGTGGCGGAAACACCCGAAAGTTCTTCGACTTTCTCCGGCGTGTAATATTCAACCGCTTTTTTGTACGCGTCAAACGTGATCGCTTTACCGTGCAGATCCGGATTTTCTTCATCGGGTTCTTTGAAGTTGCAATACGATTCGACAAACTTCCTGCTGAACGTTCCGTTTTTGATCAGCAGGTGGGCAATCCCATTGGCAATCGCGAGGTCGCCGTGCGCTTTCATTTCGAGGTAATGCTGACAGGCGTCGGTTGTTCGAGTGCGTCGTGTGCCGATATCGATCAGCGTGATTTCTGCCCCAAGGCTGCGACGATCGATCACGCGAGAAAATAAAACCGGGTGCATTTCGGCTGGATTGTTCCCCCACATGATCAACACATCACAGGCGTCCAGGTCGTCATAACAGCCAGCCGGTTCGTCGACTCCGTAAGTCGCCAAAAATCCGGTGACGGCGGAAGACATACAAAGCCGGGCGTTGGGATCGATATGGTTGTTGGCCAGGCCCCCTTTCATGAATTTCTGGGCCGCGTAGCCTTCCGGAATCGTCCATTGCCCCGATCCGTAAAACGCGAATCTTTCGGGGGCGGCTTCGATTCGATCGGCGATCACGTCGATCGCAGCATCCCACGTGATTTCCTGGTATGAATCACCGCGCCGCAACAGGGGTCGCGTCAAGCGGTCTTTTCCGTATAGCGCAGCACCGGCGTGGTAGCCCTTGACGCAAAGCAGACCTTTGTTGACTTCAGCGTTTATGTCACCGGCAATCGCCATGACTTTACCGTCCTGTACGCCGACCTGAACATGACAGCCAGTACCACAAAACCGACAGGGTGCTTTGTTCCAGGTGAGTTCAGCTGCCGGCTGGTTTCCATTCAGGACTGGAAGAGCGAAGCAGGATCCTGTCGCCACTGCCGTCGCTGCCGCCATCGCGCTGGCTTTGATGAACTGCCGACGTTCGAGCTGACAGGCTGCGGGGTGGGTCGGGTTATTCATGAATTGCGTTTTCTGTTTCACGGCTCGCTACTGGTGACAGTGAGGGGCGACTGATGCGTGCGGCTCTGTTCAAACCGCTGCGCGACCAGGCATATTCTGTTCAAAACATACGAATACAACGTCAACAATTTCGACACCCTTGAGCGATTGCAACCACCTCGTCGTGTCCTCCATTTCCTGATTGGTAGTCGATTCAATCGTCAAGGGAAGCAGACGATCATCGATCAACTCACCAACATCCATCCCGCTACGGCGATTGATCGACTCAACAATGTTGGTGAATAGATCTGCAGATAAAGTCGCAGATAGTCGGACAATGACGCTTGAAATCATTTGCGTTATCCATTGGATGGTTGTTGGTCAAAGCGGTTCTTTGCAAATCCCATGCCTGCGCATCTGGACACCTCGCGGAAACGAATCTTTCGCGCAGGAAGGAAACAAAAGCGCGCGATTTAGCACACGTCGCTGCCTGATGTGCCGTAACGCACAGCTTGGTGGGCGGGTTGTCGATATCGCGTTCGATTTCGCAAGAGGATAGCGGCTGGTATGCCGTTTGCTTCCGCCGATCAGATATCGTCGACAATCCGGTGCCGTCATTCAAACCGCCTTCTAACCGGTGACAAACGGGAAGAATGAAAACAACACACATGGCCATTTCTGTGGTAGTTGCACTGTCAATAACAGCATGGGCGCTGTTTGCGGCACCGGCTTGGAATCGACCGCCTGCCGCAAACCAGGCAAACGCCGCCAATTCCCGTTCGGCCGCAAATACCGCAGCAATCCGCGAACGCTTTTCGGTGACGATTCGCCAGCCAGTTGGCCCGCCACGTGTTGCGACAGGTTTGACGGACCTGCACGGTAATGCGGTTACCGTTGGCTGTTCGACCTGCCACGCAACCCGCGAACCGGATTTTGGGAACCGAGTGGTCGCAGACCTTAACGAATTTCATGGTTCGATGAATTTCGCACACGGCAACATCAGCTGTCTGTCCTGCCATAACTCCGACGACTATGACGCCTTGAAGCTGGCGGACGGAAGCCGTGTCGAGTTTACCGACGTTATGACACTCTGTGCACAGTGTCACGGCCCACAGATGCGGGACTATGAACGCAACGTCCATGGC
>JBGSXT010000128.1:0-3202 GCA_041751295.1 Mariniblastus sp. | reverse complement strand
GCCGACTTCGCCAATTCGCCGATAGACATTTTTGATGAACGGCAATCCACCGGCAGCCACATGTTCGGTTTCGACGTCTCGAATCGCCTGCTGCATATCGAGGGCACCACGTTGGGCGAACTCGGCCGCTGTCCCGTCGGGAAATGCCAGCGTGGCATTGATTTCCGAGCCGTCAATTTCCGGGAAAAAACCGAATGGTGCGATGCCGCCGGCCACCAGTCCGATGCAGACGCAACAGAATAATGTTGCGGTGGAAAGTACGATCAACTTGTTATGCAGCGACCAGCGCAACAACGGCATGTAGGCCCGTTCGATGCACCAATCCATCAGAGCTACCGCTCGTCGATTGGCAATGCGGTGCAGATAAACAAGGGGACGAAAAACATAAAGCGACAGATTGACCATCCGCAGAAACAGATTTTTCTCGTGGGCCAGATGCGAGGGCAGAATAAAGGTGCTTTCGATCAGCGAAATAACCAGCATCGCGATCACGGCAACGGGCATCACGGAAATAAACTTGCCCATCACTCCGGAGACAAACATCAGCGGTATGAAGGCAATGATCGTCGTTGCCACCGACGAGCAAACGCTGGGTAACACTTCCAAAGTCCCCTCAATCGCGGCTTGATAAAAACTCAACCCTTCGGACCTTTTTGTATAAATGTTTTCCCCGATCACAATCGCGTCATCGACGACGATCCCCAGCGTCATCAGGAAAGCAAACATGGTCAGCATGTTGAGTGATTGACCGGTCGCCAACAACACAAAGCCAGCGCCGAGAATAGAAACAGGGATTCCAAGGGCTACCCAAAACGCCAGTCGCAGGTCCAGAAACAGTGCCAGTACCAGAAAAACCAAAACCAGCCCTTGCAAGCCATTGCGGGTCAACAAATCGATCCGGTCGCGTACATCAACTGAAATATCATTCCAGGTTTCCAACGAGTACCCATCCGGGACTTGTTTCTCCGAAACATACTTTTTGACCGATTCGACAACGGTGAACAGGTCTTCTGTGTTGGTTTTGGTGACACGAATCGCAATGCCCGGCCGATCGTTGATAATGTGTTGGGAAGTCACATCGGCAAAGCCATCCACAACAACGCCGATGTCGCCAATGGTCACGACATCCCCGTTAGGCTGACTGAACACCGGAATTTGGGCGATATCCGCGCCAATTTCGCGTTTGCTTTTTCCACGAAGTAACAATTCCTGGCTGGCGGTTTCCATCTTGCCACCCGGCATATCAACATTTTGGCGACGAAGAATTTGTGCCAGACCATCAAGGCTGACTCCGTATTGCCGCAATCGGTCCTCGGGGATTTCGACGGCGATTTCGAAAGGCCGTTCCGCAACGATGTCGGCACCGGAAACGGCAGCACCTTGTGGCTGGAATAGAAATGCGAGCATTCGGCGCAGCGGGCTGGCCGGAGGAACCGCACGAAGTTCGGTCAATTCGGTGCGAACCTCTTCGGCCAAATTTCGCAGGTCGAGTTCGGCCTGAAGTGAATCGGCTCCCTCGGTAACGACTGGACCAAGCACACCAACGGTAATGGCCGGTGCACGAAAAATGATCTGTTTGACTTCCGGATCCTCGGCGCTGGGAGGGAAGGACGAAATCTGATCGATTTGGGACCGCACATCATTGAGTACCGGTTGAACATCGGTGATATTGCTATTCAATTCCAGGATGATGAAGGCAAAATCTTCGCGGGCTACGGAAGTCATCTTTTTGATGCCTTCGATGTTGCTAACTACTGATTCAATTTTCTGACAGATGCCCTCTTCAACTTCGTCCGGCGTCGCACCCGGAAATGGAACCGTAACCAGCAGGATTTCCAATTCGAAATTCGGAAAGACTTCCCGACGCATCACCACCATGCTGACGGCACCGACCAGCAATGACGCAATCAGCAATGTGTTCATTGCTGGCGAGTTCCGAATAGCCCAGATGATCGCAGATCTCAAGGCGAACTCCGATCCAGATTGGAATTCCTGCTGGCCTGAGGAGCCGTTCGCTTTCCCGATGTCGCCTCGGCGTCGATCACATTCTTGATTCCGAGTTGTATTTCTGGTTCTTCACCAACCGACTGGTTCACCAGATTGCCCGCAGGTTCACGCAACAACACGCGACCACCTTCCGTAGGTTGCGGCAATGGTGAAACAATCACCTGGTCGCCGATCTGCAGCCCGATTTCTCCCAACGCAGTGATCACCAGTTTGGAATCGCCGCCTGCCTGCACCGGCGTCCGATCCACCACCTCAACGTTCAATTTTTTCAACCTATCATCTCGCACGACCCAGACATGATCTCCCGGTCGAATTCCGATCGCCGGCAATGCGGCTAGCTTCCGATCGGAGCTGCTGCCGGGAACGATGATCCGGCACTTCACATACATGCCGCGAACCAGCACACTTCGACTCGGACCGGTTTCAATGACTGGATTCTCAACGACGATTCGACATGGTATCGACTTGGTCATCTCGTTGCGCCCAATGCCGTCAAACCGCACCAGAATTCCACGCCAAATCACCTCAGGATTTCGCTGTTCAAACACGTCGACGGCTACGCGAGGCAACTGGTAGACACTGGATCCGCTGACGGCTTCATCGGCAATTTGACTTTCCGGCGTATGTTGCCGCAGCCAGGCAAGTTCTCCCGGCGTCAATGTACACAGAACTTCGGCCCGACTGGTATCTTCGAAAACGAACAACTCGCTGGCGATGTTTACATAATCGCCCTGTTCCACCGCTTCGCGAACGATGACGCCATCAACAGGGGCCGTGACGATCGTCCGGGCCAGACTCAATTCGGATTTTTCAAGTCGATTCTGGATAAATTGCAATGTAGCCTTGAGTCGTTCTTTTTTCGCAAACAGCATGTCGCGAGTGTTTTCGCGGGTTGTCAATTGCGATTCGGTAACGAGCAAGTTTCGCTTGGCCTGATCAAATTCGAGGGCGGACACCGAGTCTTTCAGTTTTTCATACCTTTTGAATTCATTTTTCTGCAGCGTGTGATCGGTCTGGGCGATTTCCAGACTTCTGACGGCTCCCCGGATTTCTTCTTCTGTTTCTTCGAGCGTCCTTTCCGCCTGCAGAATTTCTGATTGCATCGTCTTAATTTCCAGGTGGTAGTCCTGAGGATCAATTTCCAGCAGGGGGGTCCCTTTTCGAACAAAGTTGCCGGCTTCACATTCGACAAACT
>JBGSXT010000127.1:0-4759 GCA_041751295.1 Mariniblastus sp. | reverse complement strand
GTGCAGCCGGAAGTTCCGGCGCGCGCGAACCTGATAGATGCTGTAGGCCAGTGCGACAACAACCGCCAACATGGCAACTGCTACGAAATCCAGCATCCACGAACCGCGCGTTGGCAAAAACCCAATGGACAATCCATTGACGACCGCCGCGAGTTGGCCGTTCAGGATTTCAACTTGAAACAAAATCATGGTGTCATTTTAGCCAACTGCCCACATTGGCAACACGGGCGACACGGGCGACACTGGGCGACACTGGGCGATCAGATGGGCCCCGTTCAGTCCCGCCGCGCAAAATCGTTCCTGAAATCCCGTATCTGATGCTTTGCCAACATCGACAGCACGATCAGCTTGGCGACTTCAAATCCAACGTAGATGGCATGAAAGGGTGAGTCGCCCACTTCGCGATTTTGAATCACGGCCTCGGTTCGACCATCGAGAACGAGAAACAGAATCAGTGTCTGCGCGACCAGAATCATTACAGCAATACCGTACCAACATCGGCTGCGTCTGCTGGCCCGACTCCAAACCATTATGACCAGGACAATGACCGTGAATAGCCACTCGCAGCAATTCAACGCATGGAAAACGAGGCGACCGATTTGCAGTGCCAACGGAACGGTCACCGATTCCGCCGAAAACCGAAGCGGCGTTTCCAGAAAACTGATCGCCAACACAAAACCGATCCACAATATTGTGATCACAAAACCGTAATCGGACAGTCTGGCTCGCGCATGCACGGTCATGGAACAGCAGATTTCTGCAAATTATCCGTTCGGCGTGTTCTCCGCCTGGTCGACAATGAAGGATGTCGTCATTTCCGTTTTCAACTCCCCATTGTTGATTTTCCAGGTCAATCCTTCCGTCAATACCTTAGGGTCCGTCGCGCCATCCACTTGTTTTCCAATCAGCCTGGCGATGCCCTGTTCATCGACCAGCAGTTCGACCCGGTAAAGGCCATTCGCCAGTTTTTCCAGCTTCATCGACAACTTTTCCCCAAGGTGCCAGCAACTAACCGGTTCCGATTCACTGTTCGCAGCGTCAGGTTTTCCAGTGTTCCGATCACCAACGATGCGCACTGTTGCGGACGCGCTTAAGCCCTTGCCTTGACGTCGGAAATGGACAACTTGGGGACTGATCTCGCTTGTTCGTGCATCTTTAATGATCAGATAATACCGGTCGTCCTGACCGGTATCCGGATAAACAACCGTTAACTCGCCACGAACTTCACCCTTGTCGAGTATCGCGTCCGTCACAGTCGTCTGCAGCATGCCACCGCTGTCACCAGCCACAATTTCAAATTTCAGGTCTCCCAGATTTTCCGATTGATTGACCTGCACCTTCCGTACATCGATCGGCGGTGACGCAAGGATGGGAATTTTCAGGTTTTTGCTCTGTTCGCCATTTTCGAAACGGACCACACTCATCAGTTCGCCAAAAGCGAGCAGCCCATCAAGTTGATAGGTAAACTCCATGCGAACGACGGGAATCTCGTTTTGAACAAGAACCACGGGCGTCGCAACCGCCAGGCTCTTTTGGGCCGTAGGCGTCTTGATCTTCAAAGTACACTTCAACTCGTCCCGTTTTGGAATCAGCTTTTTCTCGGATCTGAATTGGGAACACGCGCAGCGTTTCTCCGTGCCGGAAAAATGAATGTCTTCGTCGTAAGGATTACGCAGCGTCAACTGAATAACGATCTGTTTGCCAACCGGCAGATTCCCCAGGTCAACCGCCGCTGCATACTCTTTGCTGTCATCAATCCGTTTTAAATCCACAATCCGTTCAACTTCGATGACTCCGCCGGCAGCACCTGCTGGCGATTGGGCAACTGCAGTCGAAACGGCAAGGCAGAACAGGGTTGTCGAAAGCAGCAATGTAAAATTCATTGGTGGATCCTCTGGCTGAGTACGTCCATTTCATGTTTTCGGCGGGGTTGCCGTTTCCTGTCGAGGCGCGATCGCATCGCTGTGCAACAGGATCGCGATAGTTTTCAACCGAACGTAAGCTTCGGACATGTACAGGTAGCCTTTGTGATCGCCGACTTCCCCCCATGAGTTTTTGATCCTGTAGTATTTGTTCCCGTGCTGATCCCTGGCGATCCCGGTCAGATGCATCAAATGGTCGTCCGTCGTGGAATGTTCTTCAAACGTTGCCTGCCGCATTTCCTGGTCAACTTCAATTTCTTCGCCGGGAAACCGGTGATAGTCTTTACGGTCTTTGACCGGCAATACGGCCAGGCCTTCCGATCGGGAAAATCCCTGTTCGCTGACATCGCCGTCCCAGGCACCGCTGTAGCCCTTGGCACTTGCGTGATCGATCGAGGCAACCAGGTCATCAATGGGAACATTTTGAAACAGGCCGTTGGAGAAATTGTCAGGAATTTCCAGGACGAACGGTTGGCCAAACGGTCGGTGGTTGAATGAAGTCAAACTGACATAGTTTTTGGCATCAAATTTCAAATGTTCGGCAAACGATTTGGGCGTGAATGTTTGACCATCAAAGCTGAACTCCGTCGGAGACTCGCCAAGGTAAGTCGCTGCGACGCGTTCAAAGGCCACCGGCCACTGCTCCGACAGTCGCTGTCGCTTGACCAGACCCTCCAGCATTCCATGCATGACGGCAAACATCTCGCCGTGATCGTGTTTCGATTCTCCTTCGTCGAGTCCATCATAGACCGATTCCGGCACTAGTCCGTGCGCGCTGGCCGCCTGGATGAAATCGTGGGCCAATCCCCCCTCTCCAAAATTTGTCTTGCCATGCCGCCGCAAATAGTTTTGAGCCTTGTTCAGATAGACATTCTTGACCACGAACATTTCCGACAAATCGTGTCGACCCATTCCCTGCCGCATCAATTCCGATTCGATAAATGACGTCGACGCGAAACACCAACACGTTCCAGTGCTCCCCTGGGTTTTGACGTCGGTCGTATCGATTTCCGTTTCAATGGTGAACTGGTATGGTTCGGGCTCGGACGCTTTCGTTTCCGCTGTCTCGGCAGGCGCTGCTGGTTCGCGCTGCACATTTTCCGTCTGCGCTGATGCGGATTGAGTCATCATCGCGCAGGCCAAACAGGGCACTGTCGCCCAAATCAACAGCATTTTAATTAATCGGGAATTCATATTTTGGTCCTTTTAATGGATAATGCCTGTGGAATTCGACTTGCGGTTGAACGCCGCACGTTTCAAGTCTGATTCAACGCGCCGGAAAAGACTAACGATGCGATCGCCAACGGTGCAATTGCCAGACTGGCAAGGAGCGCAAAGGCATACGGCTTCATCGGTTCCCAATGAACAATGATATAGTAGATGATGTATCCGGGCACGAACAGACAAAGTAAAACCTGCAAGGCCTCCGGTGTCGTTTCATAAACGATCTTCAATCCCCAAATCGAGATGCAAAAGCCGGCGATTCCGAGGATCCCGCACAGGACCCAGGATACTAAACCATTCGTTGATTCCGACAACCATTCAAACTGGCTGATCACGATTGCAATCACAAACAGCGGCACGAAAATCGCTATCATCCGAAACCACAATTGGCCATGCCAGGCAACTTTTTTCTTTTTTTTCTTCAACCCGTCGGTCAGTTTTTTTTTCACCGGTGCCAAGGCTGGGTTGGCATACATCGAAGCCAACGGATCGTTGGGTTTTGCCTTGGCAACCTTGATGACAATCGCATCCGAGCCGTCCCCAAAGCCAGGATCTTCGATCACATGATTGGCGAGCGGATCAGGTGTTCCGCGCATCGGTCCAGGACCGGCGAAAATATCCGGGGCACGCTGGATCGAACCTTCCACACCAAGTCGTTTCAGTTCCAAAGCCCGTTGCTGAGCCAGCGCCTGGGCTTTTTGCTGAGCCGCCAGTTGAGCAGGATTTTGCGCGGGCGGTTGGCCAGACCCAGCGCCCGCCGGTTTTCGGGCCGGTGCCTTGAACTGGGTTTCACATGCTTTGCATTTGATCGGTTTCCCCAACAACCCGTCAGGCAAATGATATTTCTTTTTGCACTTGGGACAGGCAACAACAACCGGCATCGATAATCTCCGTCAGGGGGTTACCGTTACATTGTACCACGAAGCCCGGAACGTCGTGCAGCAGGATTTAGCTGGACAGCGCCACGGTCCTGTTAGGATCTGTCGTTTCCAATGCCGCGATAAAACCAGCCGGCAATTGTGTTTGCGACAAAATCGCAATCCTCGCGGCGGGTGACCAGCAGGTGATCGGAACGGTCGAGGGTGATCATCGACTTGGGGCCCCCTGTCAATTCGAACATCTTCACGGCATGCCAATAGGGGAGCGTGTCATCTTCCAGCGGATGGAATATCAGGTGGGCAATGTCCAGTTGCTGTAATTTCCCCGGCAAGTCCTGTTGCCGCAAGTTTTCAATCAGCTGCTTTTTCAGCAGGTAGCTGCGACCTCCGATTTCAACCGTCCCCTCCCCTTTGGAGAGAATGTCCGGATTGGAGCGGCTCAGATAATCGGCCAAGTGTGCCGTGGATGACGGGGCGGCAATCGTGACCAACGCGCGGGACGATGCGATCTGTTCAGCCGTGGAGATCAGCGCCGCGCCGCCTAGGCTGTGCCCGATCAGCAATTGAGGCGGCTGGATTTTACCCGCCAGAAATTTTTCAGCGGCCAAAACGTCCCGACAGCTTGTGTCGAAATTCGAATCGGAAAAACTGCCATCACTCTCGCCGAGGCCAGTGAAATCAAACCGCAACACGGCAATCCCCTGCTCGGCCAACTTGCGGCTGATGCGCACGATG
>JBGSXT010000126.1:0-7125 GCA_041751295.1 Mariniblastus sp. | reverse complement strand
TCTTCCCGATAACAGAATCGGCAGTGGGCCGAACATGTCGACGCGACGTAGATCAACCCTAGCTCGTACTTGTGAATCAGCCCTTCCACCGGACTGTAATCCATCTGCTTGCCCGGGTCCTGGGATCCGGCCAGGTCGAATGTTTCTGCGGGACTGGCCTTGATCAGCTGCTGCATCGCCGCACTATTTCTGGCTTGTTCAAAATAGTGGCGGGTAATTTTGACCGGCATCCGCCTTTCGATCTCCCGGTCGGTTCCCTTCAAGTCGACCAGCGCCGTCAATTCATCAGCGGAATAAAAATCGAGCATATCGTCGTCGACTTTTCCATCGACAAATTTGTCGAAGCCAGCAGTGATCTGCCGATCGTAAGAACCTTTCGCGACGGAATCGACAAACGCTTCAATTTTACTGGAAGCAGCAGTTTTTTCGGCGATGGACATTTCTAAACCAATGGAAATTCGAATGGACGCTGTTTTGTTCGAAAGGGATCTACGGAAAAAAATTTGATTGCGAACGAATTCGCAAACGAAACTTCGTGTTTTGAATTTAATGTAAAAATAAAAACCTGATGTTTTGCTGCGTTGTAACCTGGGACAAATGTCTTTTGCCACGTAGCTATACTAAATTGCCTCTCTCAGATTACTTAAATTTGTGCGGTGGCTCCATGCACAATCTGAAAAATCTGTCCATTAAATGGGCATCGGCCTGGCAGAACCCTATCCAACTCGCGAACTTTCCCAATATTCCTTCACCGCCCCAAGAACTGAGTTGATGGTTCGAGCCTGAATATCGTGGGGTGGCTGCCAATCGAACCATTGAAAACCGGCGTGTTCGGTAACATTGATGTCGAGAAACGGTTCGCGCAACTTCGCCAAAAAGATCGTCAGCGTTTTCAGTTTCGGTTGGAAACGGTACTTGGCCAGTGAAACGGTGTAGTCGTGATCATAGCGAAAATGCAAGTCGACCTCGATCTGCGACTCCAAGATTCCGGTTTCCTCCCGAAGTTCACGCAGCGCACACTGTAATTCGGTTTCGCCGATGTCGACATGCCCTTTCGGCAAATCCCACCTTGTCGGATGTTGCATCAGCAGAAAGGATAACCGGGGCTCATCGCGGTAAACAAAGAAGCCGCAAGATTGAATATCAGACATTTTCAAACGTTACATACAACAAGTGTTCAAATCCCCATGAAAATTTATACCAAAACCGGAGATCAAGGCGAGACCGGGTTGCTCGGCGGAGTTCGGGTTTCCAAGAATCATCCCGTCATACAGGCTTGTGGCGAATTGGATGAAACCAACAGCCTGATCGGATTGGCGTTGAGTGCGGATTTGCCGGATGATCTCCAGCAGATACTGACCCGTGTGCAGAATGATTTGTTTGTGCTGGGAAGTCAGATCGCGGCCTGCCAATCAGCATCCAGTCGTGCTGCCGAGTTATCAGGGGACAGCATCGTTTGGCTGGAACAAACGATTGACCGCTGCAGCGAAGGTTTGCCAGCCATGGATGCGTTTATCCTGCCGGGCGGTGCGCCAGCGGCAGCCCAGTTGCATGTTGCTCGTTGTGTTTGTCGGCGGGCCGAACGGGCCGTGACGGGTTTGGCAGCCGCCGGCGGTTTGTTGAAGGATCTCTCGCAGGTTATTGTTTACCTGAACCGATTGAGCGACCTGCTCTTTGTTTTGGCCAGGAAAATGAATTTCCTGCTCGATTCGGCGGAGACAAAATGGCTGCCTCAAAAGTGATGACCGTTGGCGCGTCAAAAATCGGCAGACGGAACGCAGTTACGGTTGGTTTCGTTGTTTGAAATTCGCTACAATGCGGGCTGGCCAAACCCTGAATTCGGAAAGAACAACTCAATGAAAAAAATAGAAGCCATTATTCGGCACTTCAAACTGGACGATATCAAGAGTGCCTTGACCGACTGCGGCGTCGAGGGCATGACGATTACCGAGGTCAAAGGATTCGGGCGCCAAAAAGGGCACACTGAAATGTATCGCGGCAACGAATATGCGATCGACTTCGTTCCCAAAGTCAAGGTGGAGGTTGCTGTTGGTGACGACAATGTCAAGAATGTGATCGAGACGATCATCGACAAGGCGCAGACCGGGCAAATGGGAGACGGCAAGATTTTTGTCACCGACCTGCTGGAAGTCATTCGCATTCGCACGGGCGAAACGGGCAAAGACGCCGTGTAAATCCGGCGACCTGCGGGTCACCTGCAGTCCGTCTTCCAATGGGTTCGGGTTTTCGTCGACAATCAGCCACCAGCATTGCATGTCTTCAGCCGCATCCGGTTTTAGCGAGAGTGTTCTCAACGCGCGGGAACGCTGGAATGATGGGCGGCAAATCATGCGGCGCGTCCACGAAGAGGGTGCACCGGGACGACGGGTGGTCCACGCCATGTCGGACCTGTTGGATCATGTGCTGGTCGATCTGTTCAATGCGGTGATCGCGGATTCCGCGCCGGGATTGGGGAATCAGCTGGCGATCGTGCTGCATGGCGGCTGCGGGCGCCGTGAAGTCGCGCCATTTTCCGACGTCGATCTGATGTTACTCTATCAAGGAGCGATTTCCGGACCGCTGCGGAAATTCTCGCGACGATTCAGCCAGGACGTCACGGACACCGGACTGCAATTGGGCTACAGCATGCGCACGCCGCGTGATGCCTGTGGCATGTCATTAAAAGACCCGTCCATTTTTTCGTCACTGACCGAGTCGCGATTCCTGTGTGGCAACATCGAACTGTTTGCCAACTATCTGAATCGGTTACAGCGACTGGCCCAGCGGCGGTCAACGAATTTGATCCGCGGAATCGTCAAAGCCCGGGAACTGGAACGGAGCCAGTTCGGTGAAACGGTCAATCTGCTCAGGCCCAACATCAAGAAATCACGCGGTGGCCTGCGCGATCTGCATTTGATTCGCTGGCTTGGATTCGTTCAATTCGGTGAATCCGATGTTGATCAATTGTGCCGACGGCGGGCGATCCTGGATAACGACGCCACTCTGCTGCTCGCGTCCAGTGAATTTCTGCTGAAGGTCCGCAACGAGTTGCATTTCAAAGCCGGTCGGGCCAACGACCTGTTTGATCGCAATGAACAGGTCCGGATCGCCGAAAAGTTCGGGTATCGCGGCGACGACGCGGTGTTGCCGGTGGAACGGATGATGCAGAGCTATTTCGACTACTCCAGCCAGATTCATTATATTTGCGATCAATTTGTCGCCAAGAGCCTGAATCGCCGCACCTTCACTTCGAACATGCTGGCCCCGCTGATCACCCGCCAGATCGGCAATGAATTCTACATGGGACCAACGCATATTGGCATTTCCAAATCGGAGTTGCTGCGGCTGTCCGGAGACCTGCGTGAAATCCTGCGATTGATGCAACTGGCCAGTGTACACGGCAAATTGATCGATCACAGTTCCTGGGAGTCAATTCGGGAATCGATGTCAAAGAATTCCGATATTGAGATCACCAAACAGATCGCCGAACAGTTCATGGCACTGCTGGGCAATACGAATCGTCTGGCCGATCTGCTGCAGGTGTTGCACGAGATGTTTGTGCTGCAGAAAATCATTCCGGATTTTGCCCACGCCAGAAATCTGCTGCAATTCAATGAGTATCATAAATACACTGTCGATGAACATTCGCTGCAGGCTGTTCGTATCGCTACCGCAATGGCCAACAAGTCGACCGTCTGCGGGACGGTTTACGACAGCCTGAAAGACAAACACGTACTACACCTGGCGCTGCTGTTGCATGATCTTGGCAAAGGGTATCCAGAAGATCATTGCGAAGTCGGTCGCCGCATTGCCGAATCAACCGGCAAGCGGCTGTTTCTGACCTTTGAGCAGACGGAAGATATCAAGTTCCTGGTACACAACCATCTGGTCATGACCCATTTGGCATTTCACCGGGATATTAACGATGAAAACATGATCGCTGAATTTGCATCCAACGTCGGTTCCGTGCGATTGCTGTCCATGCTGTACGTGCTGACCTGTGCGGATGTCGCGGCGGTCGGGCCCGATGTGTTAACCCCCTGGAAGTATAATCTGCTGACGGCATTGTTTCAGAACGCGAAAGACATTCTGACCGGCCAGAATTCCAATCAGGAATCTTCGCAACACTTCCGTCAGATGTTCGAGCAGATCAGCAACCACGCCGAATCGCCGGAGTTGAAAATCTGGCTGAAATCGGCAGCCGCCAATCTCCCCAAAAACTATTGCCAACAACATTCGCCGGATGAAGTGGCCCATCAGCTGTTGCGGTTGCGAGAAACGATCGGCGACCAGGTGCAATGCTGGATCAAGAGATGCGTTGGCAGTGATCTGTTCGAACTCTGCATTGGCAAACGTGAACATCGACGGTCTGGCCTGTTCTATAAAACGCTCGGCATGTTGGCCAGCCAGGGTTTGTCCGTTCGCTCGGCCGATATCAAACCGTTGGGCGGATCGATTTTGCTGTACTGGTTCAAATTCGAGGACAAGGAATTTGAGGATCCGCCGCAGAGCCGGTTTGACGACTTGCGACAGCGGGCGATTGAACTGGCCAAAGGAATCAACGACGGACCTCCGACCTTTCGCAGCAAATGGGGCAAAGAAGACAGCGTCGCCAGAAAAATGGCGAGGCCCCGTATCGAAGTCAAGATTGACAACCAGACGGTCGATTCCGCTACGATTATCGATGTGTTCGCCTACCGGAAAATTGGTTTGCTTTATAAGATTTCCAAACAGATTCACCAGCTCGGCCTGGATGTCAGCTACGCCCGGATTTCTACCTACGCGCAGCAGATCATCGCCGTGTTTTACGTGACTGACGAACAGGGGAACAAGGTTCGGAACAAAAACCAGCTGCAGGTCATCAAGCAGGAAATCTATCAAATGGTCAAAGGCTACCTCGAGCCTACCCAAAACATTTGAACTGTTGACCACGTATTCGCATGACCCAGAACCAGCATCCTGATTCCAGCAACAGTCGACGAGCCCTTTCCTCGTACCTGGTACCCATCGCGTTTATGGCCTTGTTTTTGATTCCCGTGCTGTTCTACGGTTTCGGTAGCGAAATGGCCCGGTGGCATCAGGCCAGAGCCAATCTCTTCTATCAGGATGGCCGCGTCGATGAAGCGGTTGGGCTGATGGTACAGGCCCTTCAAAAATCTCCCGATGACCAGAAAATGAAACTGAATCTGTCGGAAATGCTGATGCAAAACGGTCAGCCTGAGAAGGGACTCGAGCTCATTGACGAAGTGCTGACAGTGGCCACCGATCGCACGCCCGCACTTCGAACCCGCGCCGAATGTCTGTTGTACCTCGATCGACCGGATGATGCACTTGAAACGGTGAAGCAGATTTCTGACGATTTGCAACCCGAACAGATTCAACAAGCTGCCCGCTTGAACGAACTGGCCTATTTCCGTGCCTTGGCTGGCAAAGAACTGGTTGTAGCGGAAACCGACATCGCGTCGGCAATCAATACCACAGCTCGATCCATGTTGTGGCAGGACGGATTCTACCTGCCGCTGGAAGATCAAACGCTGGTTGCGGCTGCAATTATTTCTCGACGAATCGAGCGGCAGGAGGACGTTTTGGAACTGCTCGATCGACGGATAGGTCAATTCGAAGTCAGTTTGCTAAACACGGAAGATCTGTTGACCAGAACCGTTTATTCGCGGCTGCTTTCAAATTTTCCTTTCTTGAGCCAGCAGGAAACGGAGGTGCGGAATCTGGATTCGAATGTTCAATTTCAAAAACAGTTTCTGTCGTTACTATACTCCGTTCGCGCACTGTTATTCCAAGACCATGGCCGAAAACATGACTCCGATCGTGACCGTTACGCTGCACAGAAACTGGGTTACGACGCCGGGCAGTTGATCGCAACGATTCCGGATGATTGGCAATTGCTGTTCCTGCTGGTGCAAGGTGCAGAATTGCTGGACACGAGGGCAATGGTTACTGGGGCGCGAGGCTTTCCCAAACGTGCATTGCCCGATATCGATATTGCGGTCCTGGCATCGAGCCTGTTGAATTCTACATTTTCCGGTCCGATCCAGAACACGATCCGCGACGAAAGTGGAACGATGTTCGAACCAGCTAGGACGCGACGCGTCGAAGCCGTCTTGCGAAAGCACCGCGCCGATCTGCTGCTGAAATTGCAGCAGTACCAGCAGTCAGAGAATGAATGGCAAAAGATCGAGGAACTTGGGTTCGATCGTAATGAAAAGCTGTTCTGATCAGCTTGATCAGGTTGATCGGATCATGTTGCCGCGCAGCATGACATAACCAAACGCGACGGTGGCGAAAGCGACAAAACACCAGGTGACCTGGTCGAATTGCGCGACTTCCCGCACCACGGCATCGCCGACGCGTGCCAAACTCTGAATGATGGAGTTCATTGTTTAAACCCAAATAATGTGCGACCGATAAACAGTTGACTGGAAAGAGACTGTCATCTCATTGAAAGTCTAGATTTCGCATGAACTACCGGCAGCAGATTTCCCAAAAACAGCCCCTTCGATCTGCATTCGGTAATCCGGATGTACTGATTGTGGGGAATACCTCAATATTGACGCGAAGCAATCATGCCAATACCTGCCCAGATGGATACTGATTCGATTGACCGCAGAAAACCTGCCTGGATTGCGAGCGCAACAACTTTCCGGCCACTTCCCCGGATTCGGCAAACGGCAGAAACCGGAAAACTCGTTGTTACCGAATTTCTGTTAACTCGCCACGCAATGCCAGCGGCCAGCCCAAATTTCGATGCGACGGGACTTGCAATCAATAAATGATCTGGATAACTTTGAACATTCCGATTGGGGCCGTAGCTCAATTGGTTAGAGTACCGGACTGTCGATCCGGTGGTTGCGGGTTCGAGTCCCGTCGGCCTCGTTGCGGAAAACCCCGAAAAACCCCGTGCTTTTCGGGGTTTTTTCGTACTTTGATGCCATGACAGACGGTCGGCATTTCTTACCTAACTTGCCAGATTTTGACTCGTTTTGACACAAAAAGTCTCCCGTTGGGATAACCAAACTTTGCCTTGAATCGGTACCCGTCGCCCGCTGGGTCTCTTGCCCAGGCGAACGCAAAGAAACGGACAACGGAAGCGATGGCAACGAATCAATTGCC
>JBGSXT010000125.1:0-2322 GCA_041751295.1 Mariniblastus sp. | reverse complement strand
CTCCGTCTTTGAAGCCGGGCGAACGAAAACGTTGTCCGACGGAAAAACCGGTTCCTCCGGCGGCGGGATCCTTGGTCAATTGATTGCGAACGATTCGCGTTTCGCTGTTTCCGTTAACGATAATGTCCATAGCGTCAGCGTTGCCACTGGCAACATTGCAGACGACGACATGAATCCATTTGTCGGTTTCCAGGGGTCGAACGGTTTCAATAGCCAACGCATTGCCGGGCCAGAAGCGGATTTTTGAAAAAAACAGCTTTCCGTTCCGTAGAGAAACTTCCGTGCCAAAATGACCCGAGTCCGTACCACTCTGACGATGCAGGATTACGGCGTCTTTTAATCCGACGGGGACTTTGAGCCAAAATGAAATCGCATATTGCTGCCAAGGCTCGAGTCCACCCGGCGACGGGAAATCAGCGGGGTCGTCGCCTGTGAATTGCAGTGCCTGCCCCACTTGTCCGGCGACCATTCGGTTAGCCGCAGAAGTTGAACCACCTGCCTGCCCGTCCTTTTCATTGTCCAGCGATTGATCCGTGCCAATTTCATCCAGAGTCCAATGAGTAACTGGTTCCGGGATCGAACTGATATGTACGTTTAAGGTTTTCCACTCGGAAAATGGCCTACCCGATAATTTTTCCCGTTCTGTCAACAGGCGCGCATTAATTTCGTCCAACTGTTTTTCGAGTTCGTGAATTTGCGATTGTTGCCCGTCGTCGGGCAACAGCAATGTCGGTGTCGGAACCCGCGAACTGTCATTGTAAACACCCCATTCATCGATGTTGTTGAAGAAGGCAAACAGGTTGTAATAGTCCTGCTGTGACACCGGATCGAATTTGTGGTCGTGGCAGCGGGCACATTCGAGCGTCATCCCCATCACTGACGTCCCTAACGTATGGACCCGATCGGCAACGTATTCCGTTCGCCATTCAAGTTCCACACTTCCGCCTTCGTTGGTCTGACGGTGCAGCCGGTTGAAGGCGGTCGCCAGTCGCTGGTCGCGGGTCGCGCCCGGCAACATGTCGCCAGCAATCTGCCAAATCAGAAACTGGTCGTAAGACAGGTTTTCATTGATGGCCCGCACAACCCAATCGCGATATGGCCAAGTCGGGCTGAGCTGGTCGGACTGATAGCCGTACGAATCGGCATAACGAACGGCGTCCAGCCAATTCGTGGCGAGGTGTTCGCCGTAATGTTTGGACTCTAGCAGGCGATCGACGACATTCTCAAAGGCCAACGGAGATTCGTCGGATTCAAATTGAGCGATCTCGTCCACGGTCGGCGGCAAGCCTGTCAAGTCAAACGTCGCTCTCCGCAGCCACTGCCAACGTTCCGTCTCGGGCGAAGGTTTTAGCCCTTCAGCAACGAGTCGCGAAAAAACAAACGAATCAATTTCATTGTTTATGCAATCTTTGCTTTCCACTTTGGCATCGACAGTGCTTCCAGCCCCAATTTCGCGCCGGCGAACTTCAACCGTTGGAACATCGACGTGCTTTGGCAGCAGTTTGAACGCCCAATGCGAATCGTATTTGGCTCCCTGCTCAATCCATTTCTTCAGCAGCAGAATTTCCTGTTCATTTAACCTGAGATTCGAGTCCGGCGGCGGCATCCGCAACTCGGGATCAGTGGACTCAATCCGCTTAACCAGGCTGCTTTCGTCAGGCTTGCCAGGAACGATTGCACCCGCCTCTACCGCTTCACGTTCGATATCCAATCGCATTCCAGACTGATTCGCTGCAGCGTCATTTCCATGACACACACCGCACCGATCCGACAACAGAGGCCGAATCTGGCGGCTAAAGTCAATTTGTACCTGTGCCAATAAATCGCTCGAAGATAGCGCTGCGGATACCAGCAGGACAAAGCAGGCTCGGTTCATGATTTTGCAACGTCGCGACGGTTGAAAGTACAGTTTCGCCATTATAAACAACTTGGCGATTGCCGTGTTGCCTGATCGGTTCAGGCATTCTTGGATTTGATAACTGGCAATTGCATCAATGCAAATTTCAATTTCAACTTGAACTTTAATCGAGTTGCGACATTAACGCCGAAAACTCTGCTGCGTTTACCGGCATTTGTGAACTTCACTGTCGGCCAACAGAAAATTGGGGATCGAACTGGTCAGCGAAGTCGACGAAAACTGCACAGGGCCGGACAGCCCTGTTGCCGTCGACCCGAATGGCAATCCTACCCTCGTCGATAAGAACATCGAGACAATGACAGTCTCGTGCCGATTCGGAAAAATAGGAACTGCGAGGTGCCTTGATTGGTATCGCCTGTGGCCTTCGTCGATATCAAGCTGCCACGGCGATTCCAAGATTGCAG
>JBGSXT010000124.1:0-2053 GCA_041751295.1 Mariniblastus sp. | reverse complement strand
GGCCCAGTAAGCGTCAGAACAACCACCCGCCGCCGGGAATTTCTGAAACGTTGATTCGAAATTCAGCGCGCCGATCCCGATTTGACGCATGTTATTCTGACAGGCGGTTCGTCGGGCCGCCTCTCGAACCTGCTGTACAGCCGGCAACAACATGCCGATCAGAATTCCAATAATCGCAATCACCACCAGCAATTCGACGAGTGTAAAAGCCAGTCGTGGCGAACGTTCGTAATTCTTCATAACCTCTCCTTAGAGAAAGTTCAGGTTAAAACAAAAAATAAAAATCAATACTTCAGTCGGACGAAACTTTGGAAACAAATTCCGATTGGGCCGACGGCTTGGCGACCGCCGGGAACTGTGTGCCAAATCGGATATGATCAACTTCGTAGGATTTGTCACCTTCAAAATTCGCCAACGCAATTCGATCGAAAGAAAAATTGCCGGTTCCCGTTACAACCGGTTGGCAATCCTGCTCGTTAACGGTCAAGCCGGGATTCAGATAGACGCTGACTTCGTCCTGATTATTTCGGCCAAAGGCAATCTTGACAACGAAGTATACCGGCTCCGTGGTTTCGGGACCAAGTACGCCCAGCTCCAGCAGACTCCCCTCGCGGCCATTGAATTCGGAAGTGACCGCCCAACCGGTAACACCCGCCGCTTTGTTGGGCGTCCTTGGTGGTCCTTCATTCCAACCTCTTGCTGCCGCGTGCCCAATGCACAACACGCGGTTGCTGTTGCCATCACCCCGATTGAGTTCAAAACCGTAGAACACGTCATCCGTCTTACCGATCCGCTGTGAAAAACTGAAATACAACGTCGCGCCGTCCGCGCCGATCAGCCGGGCACCGTCCTGGTTTTCGACCAATCCGGCGGTGTCAAAGACTCCGGAAAACGAGGTTCCCAAGATCCGTCGAATTCGATTGAACTGTCCGGACAGCAGGGCATGATTTCCCAGATGATCCAAGCCATGAATCGGCAGACTACCGGCTCCGACGCCGTTATGCTCCGGTTTGTCATCGGCAAAGGCAATGTTTTCCCATGGTCCAGCCCATCCAAATCCTCCGTTTTGACCGGACAGCGGCCCGACCGGGTAGTCAAAATGTTCCACCGCAACCAGGCCGTATTGTATTCCTGGAGATTGGGACATCGATCGGACAAACCGTGTCGATTTTTCCACCTTCTCAAATTTGTTGGTCGCCTGACTGAACCTGATAGCATCGTCGGTTTTCCAGCTGACTTTTTGCAAGGTCGATCCGTTGGTCGCTCTTACGAGGCCATCCACTAAACCATTGAATACGTGGACCTCGGTTTGTCCATTATTGTCCGAACTGACACCGAATTCGGTCCCGCGATCGATCAACGTAATGCCAGGGCAAACGACCTGGAAGCCCTCCGCTCCTTTGGGAACCGCCGCCGTCATTCGGCCTTCGTGCAGAACGGACTCGGTCAGGGAGGACAGGTCGAGCGCGGCCGGTGCCTCGACAATGATCTTCACTCCTGATTTGTATGTGATTTCGGCCAAGCCTTCGACCAGTCGAAGGTTCTGTCCGGCATACAGCGGCGACCCATAACCAACCGACAGACCCGAGTTCTGCGACGCGTAATCCGCATCGTTGACCCAGCGGCAATTTCGGGTTCCCGAAACCGTGGCCACCACTTCGCCCGACGAAGTGCTGCCTTCAATATCAACAGCTGACTCAGCGATGCGCGCGGATTGGGTCCATTGATTTGCCCAAAAGCCCAGACCGCTGCCCACGAGCAACATTGCGGCCAGTGCAATCAACGACGAGTAATTGAACCAACCCGCCGCGCGGGTCCCATCAACGGGGAACCCCATTCCGTCGTCCAGCGTTCCGGTCGCCAACAACGAATCGGATTGCCAATACAGCTCGGCGTGCAGCGCCATATAGTTTGCATACAGTCGTTGGGTCTCGATGTTGCCGTCAAGCAATTGTTCGAGTTGCAAAACCTGTTCAGCCGTTGCGCACTCATCGCAAATGTTGCTGGCCAGTTCAAACAGTTCATCCATGCCATTTCTGTTCATACCACTCCC
>JBGSXT010000123.1:0-14664 GCA_041751295.1 Mariniblastus sp. | reverse complement strand
CAGTCGGGGCGAAAGGATTTGAACCTTCGACCTCTGCGTCCCGAACGCAGCGCTCTACCAGGCTGAGCCACGCCCCGAACTTGTCGCTTGCTATTATTGTCGCCAACTTCATGGCGTCAATAATACATCTGATCTCAGAATCTTGGACTTTGGCGCCAGTACGGATTCGAATTTGAATTCGCCGAGCAAGTTGATTTCGGCAGAAATCGCGTACAATTGAGCGAAGAGTGGAAATGGCAACGACCTGAATACAAAGGCTGGAACGGATGATGATTTCAATGTATCTGCGATTGGTTCCCTGCTTCCTCGGCCTGTTGCTGTTAAACAGCGGCTCTTCACAGGATAACAAAACTCCCCAACACACGATCGACGATCTCGGCTGGTTGGCCGGTTCGTGGACCGGTTCTGGAGGGAATGCCGAAACGGAAGAACACTGGCTGATGCCTAAAGGAGGCATGATGCTGGCAACTAATCGAACGGTAAACGGCGATAAGGGCTTTTTCGAGTTTCTGCGGATTCAGCAAAAGGGCGATTCGCTCAGTTATTTCGCCAGCCCTGCCGGTCACCCGGCGGTAGAGTTCCGGCTGAAGGAATTGGCGGCGAACCGCGTTGTATTTGAAAATCTGGCAAACCCGTTTCCGCAGCGAATTATTTACCAACGAAAAGACGATGAAATGCACGTCAAGATCGAAGGTGAGGCAGAAGGCAAGATTCGGGAAACGAGTTGGCAATGGAAGCTCTCGAAATGAGTTACTTCGGGCGAACGGCAGTCGATGGCATGCCCAATCAGAGCGGAACAGTTGTCCGCAACGGTTTCGCAAAGGTTGGGGAGCAATGTCGTGCTGAAAACACCCGCAGCTGCTGCAAAAAGGAACAGTTAGAGACAACTTCTCCACGCTGGTAAATTTCCACTTGCTGTCCGACCGAGGGTAATTACGCGGAGACGATCACAGGTTGTCAACGACAAAATCGAACATCAGCTGGCGCAGATGCTTTGATTGCTCTTCATTGTGGATTGCATGCTGATTCTGTGGGTAGATCATCCATTCGAATTGCTTACCAGCCTTTTGCAGTGCCAACGCCAATTGCATCGTGTTGCTCAAGTGTACGTTGTCGTCAATCGAGCCATGAATGAGCAGTAATTTTCCGGACAGGTTTTCGGCGGCGCGAACCACCGATGACGACTCATACCCAACCTGATTTTCTTCCGGCAGCCCCAGCAATCGTTCCGTGTAAATCGTGTCGTAATTCCGCCAATCGGTGACCGGCGCACCCGCGATCCCGATTTTGAAGGAACTACTGTGCGTTAACGCGTAGGCCGTCATGAAACCGCCGTAACTCCAGCCCCAAATTCCGATCCGACCTGCGTCGACCCACGGTTGCTGTTTGAGCCAATTGACGCCCCGCTCGATATCCGCCAGCTCATGTCGGCCGAGGTCTCGATGAACTGGCCAGACATTTGTGGAACTTCGATAACTTGCCGATTGGTTGTCACAAATCCAGATCACGTAACCATGCTGAGCAAGGAGCTGATGCCACAGCAGCCAGCTTCCGCCAAACCGATTCCGCACTTGAGGCGCTTGAGGACCGGCATACGTGTGAATCAAAACGGGATATTTTTTCGTCGGATCGAAGTCTGGCGGACGGATGATCATCGCGTCCAGAGGCTGAGCATTGGCGGAAGGAATCGTCAAATATTCCGGCTCAGAAATGTTCAGGTAATCCCATTGGTCATTGGACGAAGCCGAAAGCTGCCGCACAAAGGTGCCGTCTGACGTGAACAGCCGGTACTCAGTTGGCCGCGTCGCTGTGCTGAAAGAATCGATAAAATGCGACTTGGACTCGTTGAACGACAGATCGTGTGTCCCCTCCCCTTGTGTGATGCGTTTCAATTCCCGGCTGACGATATCCAGTCGATACGCATCGATATCATGCGAGTTCTCTTTTGCGGCTGAAAAGTAAACGATCTGCTGCTCCTGATCGAAGGCAAGCAGCTCGCGAATTTCCCATGGTCCATCCGTCAATTGCCGCAACTGTTTTCCATCAGCCCCATAGTGATACAAATGCCGGTAGCCGTTACGCGGACTGAGCCATAGGAAGCTGCCATCCGCCAGCCATTGCGGTTCTCCCGGCGATTCGATCCACGCTGGAGTCTGATCACGGAATAGAACCGACGCCTCTCGGGTCTTGGCATCGACAGCGATCAGATCGAGATACGTTTGCGGCCGATTCTGCACCTGCAAAAACAACTGGCTGCTATCCGGACGCCAGCAAACGTTGGAAACGAGGGGCTGTTCACCATCGTATTTCGACAAATCAATCCACGTGACATCGCTCGGTGAATACTCATGGATGACACCAACGGCGACCTGCGGATTCGGGTCACCTGCCTTTGGATAGTTCAGGAATTCGTCCTCGCCACGAACCGGGATATGGTCGGTAATGGTGAATTTTTTCACGTCTGATTCGTCGAGTTTCAAAAACGCGAGTTGCTTTGAATCGGGGCTCCACCAATAACCCTTGAAATTTCCCCGCCCGTATAACTCCTCCTGATATACCCAGTCGAGCTTGCCCAATAGCAGATGCTGCAATGATTCACACGGCTCCCCATCGGCTTGCACCATGCCAAACTCGGTGGTTTCGATATCGAGAACGTTTAATCGATTCTCGTCGATAAAAGCAAGTTTCTTTTCATCAGGGCTGATAGACATCAATTCCGCACTGCCATCGTTATTTCCCAGCGGAGTGATCCTTTTCGTTTTCGGCTGATAGACGAAATCCGTCTTATCGGTGTCAAAGACGAGCAGGCCACGATCGGAGGACTCGACGGGTTGGTTTTCCAATGCGTCAGCGGACACATTGGGCTCAACGCCCTTGTCGATCAACTCCTGCTTCAATTCATTCGAATCAAATGCAGGTACAACCAACTCCGCAAACGAAAGCGACGCTGCGTCCATCAGGAACTCGCGATCGTAAATTTCCAATCGAATTCGGTCGTCGCCGGCCCACACGGGTTCCGGTTGCGGGTTCAATATTGAATCTGGCCCGCCAATCATATCGAGCGAGATGCGGCCAGTTTTTCTGACCTCAGTAACCGGTTTCGTAGCCAACACGGCCGGTTGATCGACTCTCAGCACCGGATACTCGCTTCCGGCCGCAATGTCGCGGTCGAAGAAATTCCAAAACAGCAAGCCGTCATCCGACTCACACTCCAGCAGATACGCGGCCAAACGGCCCAGTGGCTGGCCAGTGCGCACCAGGTACGTCCCTTTTGGAATGCTGCGCCGAGCTGTCGAACGAGCTGCCTCCACCTGTACCATTCGATGTTGCTGGAACGCCTGATCATTTCGATTCAGCCTGGAGATCGTATCGATCGACACATTCAATTCCGTATCCACGGTCAACTCTTCGACTGATATCCCGTGCATCAGTAATCGATCAACAGGGCGCGCAAAGCGATCGGGAATCAGATAGGCAAACGGCAGCGGCACCGATCGGGTTGAAACGTAGTTGCCGACGAAATCGCATTCGTAATCGCAGGGTTGGTCCTCCTGGAAGCCCTTGAGCGTAACCCGTTCGTCAAACTTCTCGGCCCGTGCCTTCAATGAGACAGTCACACGCGATGGTTGCTGTCGGGCGATGCGCGTCAGATCATCGTCCACTGCCTGCAGCAACTGCACCACGGCGTCTGCATTCTGATGTACGTAATCGAGACAACCCGAGACAAAATCCCTGGTCGCAAAAATGCGATCTTTGTAACTGATATAGGCATAAGCTTCGGATAGAATTGCCAATCGACCTCGCAGACCAACGTATTCGGTACTGTATCTCGGTTCGTGACCGTATGTCGTCCAAGTTGTATGTCCCGCATCGAAATTGCCGTAATAGAAAGTCAGCGTCCCATTACGTTCCAGTTGTTGCGTTACCGAGGGCATCATTTTCTGTCGCAGGAAATTTCGAATCGGTTCGGCCGTGGCAGGATTATGCGGAATGTCGTAGGTCAATGCGTACTGATGCTTTGAGCCATTCGTGGTATGGCAATCAATAAACAAATGCGGATTTACCTCATCGATCAATTTCACCAGTGCCCGAGCTTCAGGCGATTCAAGTTTTACGAAATCGCGGTTCAGGTCGAGATCCTGGGCGTTCTCGCGCCGGCCCATCCCATTTTCAGGACCAAGCTGCCCCGGTCGATTGTTCTTCCCGATGCGATCGTTGGCATCGGCGTTGTAGTTGGGCACGATCACCAGCACCATGTTTTCCAGCCACTTGTGATTGGGTTCGTTCGCCAGCTGCCGGATCAGCATCAACAAAGCTTCCTTGCCGGCACATTCACCGCTGTGAATATTACCGATGACCAGCGCGACTGCCCGATTGTCCGACTGTCCCAAATGGTAAGGCTCGCGGGAAATCGTGACGCCCAGCAAGTCGCGACCTTCAACCGTTGAGCCGAAGACAAACGTGTTAACATGGCTGGCTGTCGACGCGCAGGCTTGCATGAATTCGACAACCTGCGCGGAAGTACCGGTGGACTTGAAATCGGACTGTTCGGCAACCGTCAACGGGCCAGTATTTTTTTCCTGGCCAATAGTTGCGGTGAACGAGATCGGAAAAAACGCGGGAGCGATCAGAATAATCGCTGCCAGCACTGTACATTGCTGCGGCATCATTTAGATTCTTCCATCAGTCACTGAGTTTTTCCGGCGATTCAATTGAGTATTTGAGAGAACATCAAGTGTTTTGGCGATAGCCAATTGTATTCCGAATAAAAAAGATGCTGCCGTCGGAACAGCGAGCTGGATTCCAACTGGACAGCGCCACTTTCTGTATAAAATGACGAAAATACAAGCACGATGCGCCAGCGAGTGAATATGCCGCAAATCATTCATTCACTGGCGCAACGTGCTTGTATTGCCTGAAATGTGTCGCTGTTCAGCTAAGCTCGACACCAAATCTGTGATCGCACGTTGACAGATAATCCATCATGAAATCACTTCATCATAACGGTCAAAACGGCAGACGCTGGCTGATCGTCGGGGCCGTGTTGGCGGCATTGGCGGTCGGACTGGGTGCATTCGGAGCCCACGGTTTAGAGAAATTTATTGCCGGACGGGTGGAGAATCCAACGAAGAACGTCGAGCAGTGGGTCACCGCCAGTCGCTATCAGATGTACCACTCGATCGGAATTCTGCTCGTTGCAATTGTGGTCACTGTCTTTGGACGGAACCGGGCATCGGATGTGGCCAACGGATTGTTCGTGCTGGGAATCGTGCTGTTTTCGGGATGTCTGTATGTTCTGGCATTGACGGACTTGAAAATCCTGGGTGCCATTGTTCCCTTCGGCGGACTGGCGATGATTGCAGGCTGGTTGACGTTTGCCATTGGAATGATGTTCAACAGCCACCCCGACTGAAACTGACGGAACTCCATGCGAAGCTCAGACTTTCAACTTGGCTACTGCACCAACGTTCACGCTGGCGCTAATCTTGCGGAAGTTAAAACAAGTCTCAAGGAACATGCTTTAGTGGTCAAACGAAGCTTTAGCCCAACCGCCGATATGGGGATTGGACTGTGGCTCGGCAACGAGGCGGCACAACAGCTGATCGCGACAAAACGGGTTGCGGAATTTGGAATGTGGTTGAGAGACCTTGGACTCCATCCATTTACGTTCAATGCCTTCCCGTTCAGCGATTTTCATCAGCCATCAGTTAAGCACAACGTTTACCTACCAACATGGGCGGACGAGTCCCGGCTGCAGTACACTTTGGCCATTGCCACAATCCAGTCGAAGCTGTTGGGCGTTGACAGCCATGGCACGATCTCGACGTTGCCGTTGGGGTGGCCGGGTCCCGGATCGAACGACGAATTTAACGTGAAATGCGCGCAGCAGCTAATACGTTGTGCGATTGAATTGGCGGAATTGAAGCATGTGACAGGCCGGCATATTCGCGTTTGCCTTGAACCGGAACCTGGCTGCGTGATCAACAATAGCGCTGCGCTGGCCGGATTTTTTGACCAGTATCTGTTGCTTGGGCCTGAATCCATCAATGATCACGTTCGTCAACACCTCGGCGTCTGCCACGACATTTGCCATAGCGCCGTCATGTTTGAATCGCAACAGACTGCTTTCAATAATTACCGATCGCTGGGGATCATCGTCGGAAAGGTCCAGGTTTCGTCGGCGGTTGAATGCGTATTCGATAACATGCCCGCGGACGAAAAGGGAACGGTGGTCAATGTGCTGGCGCAGTTTGCCGAAGACCGGTACCTGCACCAAACGACAATTCGTGACGAATCGGGAATCACTTTTTACGAGGACTTGAGTTTAGCGTTGCAACGGCACCGCCGCCGGCCGCATGGCGTCTGGCGGGTGCATTTCCATGTGCCCATTTTTGCGAACCAACTGGCGATGCTCAACACGACTCAATCAGAAATCCATGAGTGCCTGAAACAACTCGATCCACCCGGCATTCAGCCGCTGCATTTTGAAATTGAAACCTACGCCTGGAGCGTGATGCCCATTCCTTGGCGTCCAAAGTCTTTGGCAGAAGGGATCGCCAAAGAATTGATCTGGTTTCGGGACGAATGTTTAACGGCGCGGGTTTGATGCCGCCCGCGCGAACGCAAATCCCGGCATTCTGGAACCGGGACGTTGCTGCTCTTTGTCAACAAATTTCGCCAATGTCGAATAGTGGCCCAATCGCACGTGCGATTGTCGTTCAATTAGAGCGCAATAAGTTTACGCGAACGACGTTGCAACAATGTGATACCCATAATGACAATCACGGCCAGTGAATTCGGTTCAGGAACAACAGTTCCACCTCCAACAGTTTCGGAGCCATTACCAAATACATCGGCGGATTGAAAATGGACTGCCACGAACACCTCTGGCGTATTGTTGGGAAAGGAAAATTCGGAAAGTAGATCGCTAACCAATAATCCGCCAGTCGCCGTTAGCGAAAAAGTTGCTGTCGTTAAAAGTCCGTTTCCAGGCGGGCCACCGCCATTTCCAAAACTGATACCAGTGTCAAATGATGCACCAGCTCCACCAGCAACAGGAGGGCCCATGCCCAAGGAAGTGAAATCCATGATCGCAAGATTGGAAACGCCGCCGGAATTGCTGACAAGCAGCGAACTGATATCAATCGCATCGGGCAGATTAAAATAAAACTGATGGATGTCGCCACCGTCCAGATTGGTGGTGTTGGCGATGATTTCGAAATCAACGAATCCGCCATTCTGTGTCAATTCGACTGTTCCAAAACTAGTTGTTCCTCCTGGTGAATTGCCATCAAACTCGTGAACGAGGTCAATAATGAAATCAGCCTGAGCCTGTCCAACTGGAACAAACAGCGTGGCAATTAGAAACACGCTTAGATGAAAAACTGGATACCTGGTGATTGGCGACATGGTAGTGCTCTTTGTTCGAAATCGTTACTTTGATGTAGACTCGTGATCTTTCGCCCATTCTTGAATCGGCGAACCAACTTCGCATATTTTGATCCAGTTTCTTAGCGTGTCGAGAAATTTTTCGAAAAATTCAAAAATTATTTTCGATTCGTCTATCCCATACGGCTTGCAGTTCAACGCTTGAAAACGATCCCGAAAAGGCCGTTTCAGTGCCCCAATTTGCCATTCATTTGCTGGGGCAACGCCAATGAATAACCTGGACTTTTAGACGTGGCCGATGTTTGGTGGAATCACTACAAGCAGAAGGGCAGCTATTCCACAAAGTGGACATTCCTGTTCGGTTGGTTTTGGGAGCCGGTATAGTTTGCGTGGGACGGTAAAAACATGCCACACCACCAAGCAGCAACGAACGAGGCGGATAAATCACAGCTTCGTGAAATTCGGCTGGCAAAAACATCCATTTGTTCCACGTTCAATCATGTTGAATAATCGGTCGTCAAATATTGGCGATGTTTGCGCCGCCGAATGTTCGCGAGTTGCAGTGTTCCGCAAAATCGCCGAATGACTGAACGCGTTAAATGGGCGAAAGTAGAAGTATGTCACTATTGACCGATGTTTTCCGACCCGAATATACTGGCGAATTGCAAATATTCGACCTGATGCGAGGCCAATCATTTCCAAGGCTGGCAACATTCGCAATTGTGCCAGCCATTAATGCCAATCCCTGATTTGGCGAAGAATCAAGAATTTTCCGTCCAACTGGATAGCAGATAGACCTCGCCGAGAATACCTGAAACTGATGAATCAAAAGAAGCAACACGAAAACGAACTAGGCGAAAATGAACTTGTTTCCTGGCTCGATCAGAAAATGGGGCATATCCAGCCATATTGGTCTCAAATAGCACTTGGCATTTGTGTTCTGGTTCTGGCTGGAATCGGGATCGCCTATTTTCTTGATCGAACTCAGACCGCAGAAGCCACCAAATGGCAGGATCTGACGATCGCCCAAGGCAATTATCGACGCACGTTGGACAATACTGACCTGATTGATTTTGGAAGTGAGTATCCAAACGACACGGCTGGTCTTTGGGCGATGCTGTTCGCTGCCGATGCCGAAATGAGGTCGGGTTTGGCGGATTTTGCGACTGATCGAAAGGCCGGATTTGACAAAATCAGGAAAGCACAAAAGTATTATCAACAGGTCGTCGATTCGAGCGTCAAGAAGTCGACAATGTTGCAACGACGTTCAGTATTCGGCTTGGCCTATGCATATGAGAGCAGCGGTGAATTTGAACAGGCGGCGGAGCTGTACCAGCAATTGGTCGATCTCGCTGACGAGACGCCATTTACCGAGGTCGCGACGCGTGGACTGGAACGTGCCACAAATCCGCAGTTTGCGGCCCTGTTTGAAAAATTTCGGGATCATGAAGCGGATCCAGAAGTCGCGCCAGGAATGCGATTGCCCCCCCGGCCGAATATTTCTTTTCCCAATCCGAGTGCCGAACAACCGGATATGGGAGGCGGCGAATTTGGTTTACAGGAAAATTCGGCGCCCGCAGCAGCTGAAGGTGGCGACAAATCGAATACTGAAAAGAAAGCTGTTGAACCAGCTGCCAACGCCAGCGAATCCGGTTAGTCGTGTGCTCAGACAATTGAGCTTCCCTTTGATTACCCAGTCTTAGCAGACTAGAGAGATTCATGAACGCCTGGCAGCGAGTAAAATCGCAAATGCTTCGATCGTGGAACTTGGCAATCCTGAATCCGCTTTTCGCAAAGGTGTTCGATTCCGTCTCTCCCGCTGGAACATTGGGTGCCCGTGGTGAGCGGACGGCAGAGCGCTTCCTGCTTAGATGTGGATGCGCGATCGTCCACCGGGGCTACCGGGATAATTTGGGCGAAATTGATTTGATTGCCATCCACGATCGAACGGTCGTATTTGTCGAGGTCAAGACGCGGACTTCGGATTATGCTGGCAATCCATTCGATGCAGTCGACGAGAAAAAGCAGGAAAAAATCTGTCGCACGGCGCTTTCCTACCTGAAACGCTATCAATTAACCGATTGTCGAGTTCGGTTTGATGTGGTTTCGATCGTCTGGCCGGCGACCGGAAAATCCCCGCAGATTGAGCATTTCAGGAACGCCTTTACGGCGACTGAACACAGCTGGTAATGTTCAACATGGATTGTCGATAACCGCGCAAATCGGCAGCATGATTCGATTGACTTAAATGTCCAAATTCGCTACCGTTCCGAACATCCTCCACAGTCGAAATGGATTCGGCTGATCTGTATGCCAACTTTACTGCCACGGAATGGCGAATATGAGCGGCGGGAAAACGAAACTTAGTCGGCAATTGCAATGCTTCACTGCGACGCTGGTCGTTGTGGCGATCTGTGCACTCGTTGCGACTTTTAGTGGCTGCGGCAAAGCCATACGGCGAGCACAGAGCCCGGATAGTGCGTTTACCAAATTCGACGACCGCAAGTCGACATCAAAGTTCATCGGCGATGTTTGCGGAGTAAATGGATTGCGCCCGTCCCAGATCGAAGGAATCGGATTGGTGGTCGGGCTGGAAGGGACAGGCAGCGAGCCGTCCCCCAGTGGGCAGAAGGACTATCTACTGCGTGAGCTGAAGTCGAGCAAGACAACCGCCAACGCCAAAGCCGCGATTGCCAGCCCCAACACTTCAATGGTCATGTTACGGGGACTGATTCCAGCTGGAGCGAAGAAAGGAGATCGCATGGACATCGAAATTGTCACGCTTCCAGACACGGACACGACCAGCTTGAAGTACGGTGAGTTGTTGCCGACAGAGTTGCGACCAATGGCGTTCCTCAGCCGGAGCGTGAAACTGGGTAATGTCATGGGCTCGGCAAAGGGACGGGTGCTGGTGGATTCCCTGTTTGATGGCGGCCGTGACGAACAGAGTCAGTTGAAAGGACGAATCCTTGGCGGTGGAATTATCGGCGAAGATCGCGACCTCACATTGGTGGTCAACACCGAGGAGACGTCGGTCAAAGTCACTCGCAGCATTGCCTACTCGATCAATCAACGTTACAGCACTTACACGGCCTCGGGTCGCGACAATACCGCGACGCCCGTCACCGATCGGATCATCGAATTGAGTGTACCGCAGGCCTATCAATACAATCTTGGCCGATTCATTCAGTCACTATTGGCGATGTCTTACGGCGAGAGCGTTGATGAGCGGGTGAGTCGACTCGACGAACTGGATCGCCGAATTTCTGATCCGGCAACGTCACAACGGGCGGCGATTGAATTGGAGGCGATTGGTGAGGAAGGACTGCCGTCACTGGAGCGGGCGCTCAAGCATCCGGATTTTGAAGTCCGTTTTTACGTGGCCGAATCGTTGGCCTATATGGGCCGCACCGATGGTATTCCCCATCTGAAGCTGGCGGCCGAATCCGAACCGGCATTTCGTTGGCACGCATTGACGGCACTGGCTTCGATCGACAGCAAATCAGCGAAAACTGCTTTGTTTGATCTGTTTGATGTGCAGAGTGCGGAAACGCGTTATGGTGCATTCCGTGCGCTGACTGCCTGTTGTCCGGATGATCACAGAATCACCGGTCAAATGCTGGCCAATGACTTCCATTTTCATCAGATTCCATCCAAGGGGCCGGCGATGATTCATTTTTCCCGCACGCGGCGGCCAGAAATTGTTTTATTTGGTGGCCAAGATATGGTTGCCGACAATTTTTTGTACGTAGAAGCTGGAATGACAATAAAAGCGGTCGGCAACCAACGAGTCCAAATTACCCGATTCGATCCAGTCGATGGCGAGAGCCAATTTTCCTGTTCGGCTGAAATTTCGGAATTAATTCGAACTTTGGCAAAACTTGGTTTCGGGTACACGACTATGCTGGAGCTTTGCCGGGAAGCCGACGGAGAAGGCACTTTGAACTCGCGGCTGGTCATTAATGCTGCGCCCCGAATCGGATCGAAGTCGATGGCCGATTCGGTGAACGGCAACCTCGAATCCGACGACATCAGCGACCGCTACATTGCCAATCCGGCTCCCGATCTGTTTTCGGATGTTGAATTGAATTCAAGTGATCCTGCAGATTCAAATCCGGAATAGGAGGAGCAGGGTTCAGGGTTCAGGGCTGTGCGACCAATTTCAATTAATGCTGAAGTCTGGCGGAAATCCAGGCCCCGGTTCGTTTGATTTGCTAATTGTTGCCTGTAGCAATTCAATCAGCGTGCGACATCGCTGATCGACATCGGACAATTCGAGAATTCGTTGTCGGTCTTGACAATCCAGATCAGCCGTAAAACCGATCAGGTCGACCAATTGGCCGAGTGTCAAATCGGAATTGATCAAACGTTGCATCTCTGGATGCTGCGCCATACTGACCGGTAGTGACATTGACTGGCAGGTCTTCAGCAGATCCGATCGCAACTGTCGGGTCATTTCTGAATTCTTTGATGCGACATCGTCAACGACATCGACTTCGGCCATCCGGTAGGGTTGATCGACCGGCAACTCCCGAACGATTCTTGCTCGCTTCAAGCCAACAACCATTAGATTGTATCGGCCATCGGGCATTTCTTTATGGGCAATTACTTTCCCGATGCAGCCAAATTCAAAGATAGCCGGTACGCGGTCAACCAGCAAATCTGTCGGATTGTTCCTGTACAGGCAAAGCGATACCAATTGGTCCGCTGCCAGAATATCTCTGGTCATTTTTCGATATCGTGACTCAAAAATATGCAGCGCCTGCACGACGCCCGGGAACAGCACCAGATTCGGAAGTGGAAACAGTCTCACAATCCCGGAAAAATGGGCTGGCATTCGCACATCTGAAAAGTTCATGGATACGTTTCGTCGGCAATGGATGAATGACCAATCAGCGGCTGGATTCCAGTATGATTATCATAAAGACAATTCAAATGGATTGACATCCGCTGGATGCAGCAAGAAAATCTGTCAGGCGGCAAGGTCCGGTGCGGTATCTCCGTCGCTGAAAATGTCGCCGAAACACCGAGTTCCAAATTGGATTTGCAAATGATTCTTTCAGGTGATGAAATAAGACGTAGTATCGGCTCGGATATCACCATCGATCCCTTCGATCTGCGGCAACTGAATCCCAACAGCTATAACCTGACTCTGCACAACGAGATTGTGACATACGAAGAGGTTGTGTTGGATATGCGAAAAAACAATCGCGTGCGGGATATCACCATTCCGGAATCCGGCCTGGTACTGGAGCCCAATCGATTGTACCTGGGACGAACGGTCGAACATACAACGACGCACAATCTGGTTCCAATGATTGAGGGCCGTTCTTCGATCGGCAGGCTGGGTCTGTTCGTGCACGTCACGGCAGGCTTCGGAGACGTGGGCTTCCGAGGTTATTGGACACTGGAAATGTTCGCAGTCCAACCGATCCGCATTTACCCCGGCGTTCAGATTTGCCAAATTTTCTATCATCAGATCGAAGGCCACATTCAAGAATATTGTAGCGACAAATATCAGGACAATGTCGGAATTCAGCCGAGTCTGATGTACAAGGAACTGTGCCGCGATGGCGTCGCCAATGACCCCCAGTTGTCGCTCGGATTCCGACGCCACGAATGGTTGGAAAAATAGTTTGCAATCAGGCGAGTGGCAAAGTGTCAGTTTAGCTCTTGGGCGAATTGGACGAATTAGCAATTCGCCCTGGTGGGTACATTTTCAGCTGCCGGTCGCCTTACAGCGTCAACGTGGATGCCTGCCTTGCCGATGACGACCAGACCAGCGCATGCTCCGCTTGTAATCCAGTCGAACCAGGTCGGGAGTCAAGCAATAATTCTTTGACACCAAGTGTGGCAAACGGAATGGGCCGAATCTGTTCACCACTCGCCAAACAAACACAAATGTGTATCTCAATCTCGGGACGCGTATAGTTCAGGCGATAATGGTGCGATTGCGTATTGCTGGTCGACGAAAGGCAATCGACATTCAGCCAGCCTGCGGCGATTCCCTCTTTTCGAATCAACAGCAGCTGCCGATACCAGTTGTGCATATCGGCATCAAGTTGCGAGGGCGCAGATTTAGTGCAAAGAAAGGCTAGCGGATCAGAGGGCAGAACCGATCCGGCCCAATCCTTGTCTGGATATTCGGCGCGGCGGCCATGATCGACCGCAGATCGCAATTCCACGCTTTCGAAGTCTGCAAAAAACGGAAAGGGCGCCTGCGTGGCCCACTCTTCCCCCATGAAAATCAGCGGAATGGAGGGATATAACAGCACCAAGGCACTGGCGGCCTTCTGAAAATGCCGGGAGGACTGTTGATCAATCCGCAGACCCTGTGGGTGATTGCCGACGGCATCGTGAGTTTGCAGCCCGACGACCAAGGACTCGATATATTGCCGACTGTTCTCCGGATGGTTTTTCGCACGAACCACATCAGTTGCTCGTGTTGCCTGCGGAGTACAAAAAACATAGCCAAGTTCGAGAATCTGCGAAAGATCGTCATGAAGATACTCGCGATCGGTCAGTTGAAGGTTTGGCGCTGCGATTTTATAAATCGAGTGCATCATACAGTCCGACCAGATGGCATCATAACTGGACAGCTCGGAATCAAAAATATTGGTTTCGGCGATCAAGTGCAATTTCCGGTTCGTGATCGATTGATATTGCCTAAATACGTTTTGAATCTCAGCCAGAATATGGCGCTCTTGCTCGTCGAACATGTAATGCACAGCGTCCAGCCGTAAACCATCCAAATGAAATTCATCGATCCAATACAGTGTGTTGTCCGTCACAAACTCGCGTACATGGAACTCGTCAAGATTGAAAGCATCACCCCAGGGCGTTCGATGCCGTGGCGAAGCATAAGGAGCGAACTCATTCAGATAGTTACCTTCCGGACCGATGTGGTTGTAAACAACGTCGAGTATGACAGCCAGCCCAATGTTATGGCAGCAGTTTACGAAGTGCTTCAAGTCGTCGGGCCGGCCAAACGTGTTTCTCGGTGCAAAAAAATTGACGCCGTCGTATCCCCAATTCCATTTTCCAGGACTCTGGGCCAGCGGCATCAACTCAATCGCCGTGACGCCCAATTCAACCAGTTCCGGCAGTTTTGGAATTGCTGCCTGATAAGTCCCGGCGTCAGAATACGAACCGATGTGCATTTCATAAATGACAAGATCGCGTTTTGTGACACCGGTCCATTGTTCATCGGTCCAGTCATACGAAGTAGAATCAATAATTTCCGATGGACCGTGAACCCCCAGCGGTTGAAACCGC
>JBGSXT010000122.1:0-4199 GCA_041751295.1 Mariniblastus sp. | reverse complement strand
ATCGCGATACCAGGAATTTTCTGCGTCATAGGTCTTCCCCAGAACAGCACGCACGAGCCGAATCAGGCCCCGAATTTTTTTGCAATGCTTTCGAATCTGATGGACTTTGGTCGCCATCTTCAATTCGGAATCGTCTATCGTGTTGATGGCCGAGGCCAATTGCTCGTCGGCAATCCGACGAATGTTATCGATCATCGGTTGATCAAAATTTATTCGATACGACATGGGTTCGTTCTGATGAATCAAGGTGGCCAGCTGGGCCGTGTGGCAATTTATGTATCCGTTCAAGGGAAAAATCAAATATTGACGACATTGTAGAACAATTGTCCCCAATTGTTCCGTGTGCCCATTTGCTGGATTGGGATTCAACGCCGAACAATTGGGGACAATTGTTCTACAATGCTAAACCGTGAACGGATCACAATTGATGATATTATAACCAAATTGGTTGATTTGCACCGCCAGACTCCATCCATCCGCAGCCAGCCGAATTGCGGAAAAACTGGGAAACAACGTTGGTAACCGCCATGGCCAGGGAAATTGAAAGAAAGTTTCTGGTCGAGCAAACGGACGAGAATGCAGCCTGGCGCGGCTCAGAGTCCGTATCTATCCGCCAAGGCTATTTGAGTTTCGACAAACATCGGACGGTACGTATCCGCGTCTCGAATCATCGAGCCTGGTTGACCGTCAAGGGCATCAGCAATGGAGCGACTCGCGACGAATTTGAATACGAAGTTCCCTTCGCGGATGGAGAAGCAATGTTGAAACTATGCGAAGAATCCATAATCGAAAAACGGCGATTTGACTTCAAAGCGGGAAATCTGACGTGGGAGATCGACGAATTTGCCGGTGACAACTCCGGGTTGGTGATTGCCGAAATTGAATTGGAAAGCGAATCGCAAACGATCGAAATTCCTGAGTGGGCCGGACAGGAAGTCACCGACGACACCCGCTACTTCAACGCCAATCTCGCCCGGCGGCCCTACAAATTTTGGAACGCCTGACATTGAAGGGTTTATCTATGATGACATCGGCTAAGGTAGCTGATGACATGAAGTTCGCCAAAAAAAGTTGTGCTTGAATACACGTTCCTGGTGCCGAAGCGATGTGAGTTTCGCAACACCGATGCAGGCAGGTTCGTCGTGCAATTGATGTACAAAAAAAAGAAACGCGAGATTTGTTCCTGTACATCTCAATATCCGAGCGTCTCCAGCTCGCAGAGCAGATGCTGATGATTTTCAATCAAACGTTGAAATGGCGCATCCACATTGGATAGGTCTTCGGAACGGCCCGCTTGTTCAAGCAGTAGTGCATCGGCAACGCAATCGCGCGCTCCAAAATTTGACACCAGCCCCTTCAGCGCGTGGGCCGAATGTTCAAGTTGTTGACAATCTGAACTGTCGATAGCAGTTTCGATTTTTTTAATAAGAACGGGACCATCCTCGCCGAGGATCTGAACGAAATCCAAAAACAATTGCCTGTCGCCGCCAAGTCGCACCATCGCGCCTTGAAAATCAACAGCGGGTTTACGATTAACATCGTTGTTTATCGCTGGGACAGTTTGCGTTTCCGCCACAGCATCGTCCTCGGTTTTCTTTTTGTCGCGTGTCATTACATCGCTTTGTGTAACGGTGGGTGTTCGAAGTAAAAAATCATACTCGACCAGTGAGCACGAGAACCAGGTCTATGATTAACAACAGTCCGAGTCCTCCGCTGGGAAAATATCCCCAATTTCGACTGTGCGGGAAAGCTGGCAATGCACCAAGCAACAACAGTACCAAAACGATCAGAAGTATGGTTCCAAGCATGACGGCTCCAGTAAATGAATCTTGCTGAGTTTGAATACGGACTTGAATTCAAATTCAACGCTTATAAGCACTTTGTAAGCACTTCGCGTGCCAACAGACTGAGCCGTATCCTTTGCACCCGATTTTTACCCAGCGTGTGCTCTGGAGAGCTTTCCAAAAAGGTCGACGGTCCTGTGTTGTCCAGTGAATTGGTTGCCCAGCAACCGTGTTGGATGTGTTTGGGTCGTTTCCGCACCAAAGTTTTTGGCCCTGGATTCCCGCCCGGTCGCGTTCGAAAGTCTGAATACACGCAGTCTGAATCGAGAAAAGCTATCTGCCAAATCGGAACAACTCGGCATCGGCGTTCCGTCTGCCGGTCAGCAGGTCAGCCAGGATGCCGGCGGCGATGGAACTGAAAGTAATTCCGTTTCCGCCAAAGCCGAGTGCAAAGTGGCAGCCGGGATACTCCGGTGATGGACCAATGTAAGCCAGCCCATCATCCGTCTCACCGAATGTTCCCGCCCAGGCAAACTCGACTTCCCATTCGAGACTTGGCAGCAATTTGGTGACCTTCGATTTAATGGTCGCAACTTTTTTTGGCAAGCTCGCGTCACGCTTTACCGGGTTTCGAAAGTCGTCGTCTTCGCCGCCCACGAGAAGTCTGTTTTCCGACGTGGCACGCAGATACAGATACGGATCTTTGGCTTCCCACATGATCCAATCCGGATCCCAGGGAGCGAGCGACTCCAACGGTTGCGAAACCAAAGCGTAAGTGCTTTTTAGCTTAACGACCTTGGCCTTGAGCATCGTTTGCGCTTCGTATCCGGTTGCCACCACGACATGCCTGGCCGTAACGACCGGCCCTCGCTCCGTTTCCAACTGGACATTGTCGTTCGAGCAGTTAAACCTTTTGACTTCTGTGCGGTCAAAAATCTGTGCCCCTGATCGAACCGCAGACGCCAACAATCCGTGCGCAAACCGGTAAGGATCGCAGCTTGCAGCCTGCCGCGAAACAATCGCGGCTGTACCATCAAGACTGAATTGGTCCTTCAGTTCGTCCGAACCAATAAGGTCGACATTAATGCCAATCGCATTTCTGGCATTCGCTTCCGCCTTAAGCAGTTCAGCCTGTTTATCGTCATCCGCGACATAAATGCTGGTCTTTCGCTCGAAGCCACAATCGGATTCGGATTCGTCAATTGCGGACTCAAGTTCGTCAATCGACTGATGCGACAGGCGATAGGCCCTTTCCGCCTTTTGATGCCCGATTTTTTTCGACAGCGCGACCAACGGAACATCAATTTCATACTGCAGCAGTGCCGTACTGGCGGATGTGCTGCCCAAACACACATCGCGCCCGTCTAGCACGACGACTTGAAGACCGTCTTTAGCCAAACGGTGAGCGATTAAAGCGCCGCTGATGCCTGCACCAACGATCGCGACATCACAACCGATATCGCGATCCAGCGGAGGGTAAACTTTTGTCAGCCCGTTCTTTACAAGCCAAAACGGATGATCGGATGTCAAATCCATTTATGGCTTGTCAATTCGGAGAACGCTGGATGCAGTTCGATACCGAGTCAGAGTTCATTACCAAGGCTTGAGTTTCCAGCCCAGAACAAACCCAACACCCAAGCACCACATGGCAACGACTTCCGGGCGTTTTTTGGCGTACACGCGGAAGCTCTCCATCACATCGCCGGCGACATCGGCAAGCCTGGGTTCATCACTGTTGACCGCTTGCATATTTCGATTTGGCTCCGATTGGCTGGTCGATCGGGTTTTCGTAGAAGTTTGATTACTCATTTCTATCTCCTCTTTCAGGTTAATGTTTTTAAAAGTGTGTGTAAGTTTGTGACTCGCGTCTTCAGTCGAGCCAAACGGAAAATTGCAAAAACATTCCAATTGCTTGGATTGATTGGTAGCTGCCTCGTGACGTCAACGATTCCGATTCTTGAGTTGTTTCAACCATTCCACATTCTCCTTCCACACGGATCGCGAACGCTCGAAGCAAGTGACCGATTTTCGAAGACCTAGTAATGCGATAGCCAGCACGCAGGATGAGATCACGATCCCCCCCAGGGCGACAATTCCAAGTGAGGCCGAAACTGATAACTCAGCGAATTCTTGCAAGCAGGCAGCGACCGCGAACAGCGAAACAGCGCCAGCGCCAAATAAAATGACCAGACCTCCCAACAAAAGGACCAGCGGAATTGTCAATTGCTTCTTGCTTTCGGCAATATCAACGGCAAGTAGTTGAAATTGCAGCTCAGCGAGTGAAGTCAAATCGCTTGCCACGTCGCCGAAACTATCAACAACGCCGCGTCGCGACTTGCCGTTCGGTTGAACTTGTCCAATACCTTGCCAAATGCTCATGACCGTTTCACCAATAACCCAATGGCGACGCCGACC
>JBGSXT010000121.1:0-8682 GCA_041751295.1 Mariniblastus sp. | reverse complement strand
GGGCTGGCAACAAGCGCCCGTGACAAAGCGGAATTGCTGCGAGTCGATTTGCAGCAAGAACCCGTGACTGCTATGAATTCGTCAGATGATACCGGCGAGAAAAAGGAACTCGAGGGCGAACAGAAAAAGGAACGAACACTTAAAGAGCAACTCGGGGACGAACAACAAAAAGAGCGGATATTTTTGGAAAAACTGGTTGCGCTGGACCCCAATAACCCCGAACACAAATTCAAATTGGCGATGCTGGAGTTGCGGCAGGGCAATGCAGAGCGTTGCGAATCGTTGATGCAAGTGATCGCGCCGTTTGACGAACCTGGTTACACGAAAGCCCACTTGTATTTGGCTGAAATATATTTGCGGCGCAAACACAAGACTGAGGCAGACAAAGCGCTGGACATCGATCGGGCGGAAAAACAGATCGACCAGGCATTAGTCGCCGAACAGACGAATGTGAACGCCAAGGTAATCAAAGCCTATATCTTGAATCAAAAACGCCAATACCTTCAGGCCTATAAAATTTTTGAAGAGCTATTCGCCAAGGATCCGATTTACTACCAGGACATGCTCAAGCTGACGAATGTGTTGAAGAAAACTGATGAACAATCGAATATCCTTGATCGGGCCAGTTATCAATTTCGTCAGAAGATCAATAATGGCATTGAAAACGTCAAGGAATGGGTTGACGTTTGGAGCCATTACATCTTCTGCCTGAAGATGAAGCGGGATTATGCGACTGCGGAAAATGCATTGAAATCGGAAATTGAGCAAAGCCGAGCTGAAGTAGGCAAAGAGGTCTTTCTGAAGCAGCAACTTTCCCGCGTGTATTCGGAACGAGCGATCAGCATGGGTCGCGACGGATCATATGAAATCAAAAAACAGCAATTGAACGATCTTCATAAAGCTTTCGAGAGTGATCAGAAAAACGAATTCGCGTTGGAATGGTTGACGATTTTGGGCAGCAGCCCTGAGATCGGTGAAGATGCCCGCAAAATCTACGATCCGCAATTCGATCCAAATCCAAACTGGCGGGTGCTGTCCGAACTGGGCAGCCAGGCGTTGGGCAACAAGGACTATGAAAGCGCCATCACCTATTTCGAGCGAGCCCGAAAACAGAACCCCCGGGAACCTAAAATTCTCAACAATCTGGCGTTTTCCTACCTCGAAGCTGAAAGTAGAAATCCCGAACAGGCTCTGTTGCTGGTCGATCAGGCGATCACGGTCCTCAATACCATTAATCCTGGTCCTCGACGCGAAGAAATAGTTTCCAGCTTTTTTGATACTCGTGGTGTCGCGCTGATGCAGCTGGATCGGATGGAAGAAGCAGCTGCCGCCCTGGAAATCGCGTTTCGGGGGCGTCCCAACAATTTGAAAATCATCGAACGACTGATCGAATGTTACGAGGCAACCGGCAACCAGCGTCAGGCAGAGTCCTACCGCCGGAGAGCGGAAGCTTTGAAGAAAGCAGGAGACGGAAAGTGATTGCCGGTTTTTTCAGAACAGAATGCGGATAAGAGTTGAACCTAATGGCAAGTGAATCCCGTTTTTCCTCTGATCAATCGGTGTCCGTAGTTGATGTCCTGTTATTTCCGCTTCGTGCGATGTGGGGATTCGCCGTATTCATGGTTTCCGCCTGGACCACGTCGCGCGACGGGCGGGCATTTTTGTTTTCCATCCCGGCAATTGGTTCCGCAGTCGTGTTGATAGCGCTGGTCTGGGTGATCGGCTACAAAGGCGAATCGAGGGCCAATGCGCTGTCGTATTTCAACTACAACAAAATGAAAGATCCCAATGAAGCGAGATACGATCTTGATGGTGCGCTGATGTTCGCTAAAAAACTGGTCGACCTGCAACCGGAAAATCGAGATTTGAAATATGAATTGGGGGACGCCTATGCTCAGGTCAAAAACGACGATCGGGCTTTCAATATCATGAATTATCTCGCGCCCGACGTAAGTCTGGATTCAGCTGAAGCGACAGACGGTTTATCGCGGGCTCATCTCTGGCTTTCCGCGTACCATAAAAAGTCCGAAAATGGCGATTTGGAAGAGGACCAATGGAATGAAGTGTCGCAACGACACGTCGAATTGGCCTACAAATCCGATAAAACGAGCGTTGCTGCCGTGCTGGAAATGGCGACGATCCGACGTGCTAAAGCCGCCATGCTGCAGAAAGAGGCTGAAAAACTGCGGCAGGAAAACCAGCCAGAACTGGCCGACGAGAAAGAGCGCGAAGCAGACAGGAATCTTCGCGATACGGTAAAATACCTCAACGAAGCGATCGATTTGCCAACGGAATCTGCTTTTCAATTATTCGCTTCGACGGCGCTGATAAACATCCTGCAAGATCTGGGCAACGATGAAGAAGCAAGGTTGACCGGTTTGCGGTTCATCAATAAGTATGAAGGGCTAGCCGTCAATTCTCCTGACGCCCTGCCGATTTGGATCACCATCGCTCAAGCCTGTATCTTAATAAAAGATTTCGACCGCGGAGAGAAGTTCATTAAGCAGGGATACCAACTGGCGTCCAACCCGGAGGTTCGAGATATTCTCCTGCAACTGGCCGCTCAAATTGATGTTGAAAAGTCGAAATCGTTTGACGATATGGAAAACGAAGCTCAATTTGCCAAAAAACTCTATGCTTTATGTAATGCAATCATTGCCAACGTGCAAACTTGGCAAGCCCATAAAGAGATGCTTTATTTTGTCGACGGTTTTGAGAGTGCCAGTGATCAGGACGACTGGCTTCGAGACGCCATACTCGGTTCGCTGACGTCGGAAGGCCCAGCCGAAATGGACCCGCGAATTCCCGGAATTATCCATGTCGTTCTTGGCTTGCGGGAGATCGTTGCTGGCAATTCGAGCGAAGGAAAAAAACATTGGGAGATCGCTTCTCAACAATACACTTATGCCCCCTACGCGATCAACATACTCGTTCGGATCTATGACGAAGAGCGCGAACTGGACAAGGCTACACGCCTTGAATTGATCGCCGCAGCAATCGAACAATTCCCGCAAGTGCCGTTGCTGTACGCCACTCGAGGGAAATTCCACCAAGAGGAAGGGGATTTTGAAAACGCCGCTGAAGATTTCGAGTTTGCGGCGGCCCGAATCCCTCGCAGCCTGCCAATCCTGAAAGAGCTTGTCGCGTGCTACAAAGAGACCGGGGACGACGAAAAACTTGCCAAATACGAAAAAGAAGTCGCCGAAATCGAAGCGATCATGGCTCGAACGCCGAAGGGTGTTGAAGCGATGGAAACTTTCAGTTCGGGAGGCGACAAAAAAGTAAAGGAATGACAACCTGCCCAAAAAGGGTTCTCGCCCGTTTTGGCATTTCTTGCATCGAAAGCCCAATCGTCTTTCGTCGTTGAAGGCAGCTGCGTCGCCGTTTACCACTTCGGCTGTCAACCAAAGCAAAAATCCAATATGCTTGCCATCGCTTCAATCTTCACGCCCCCGTAGTTTAACGGATAAAACGGAGGATTCCTAATCCTCAGCTACCGGTTCGATTCCGGTCGGGGGTATACTGTTGGTGAATTGTTGTTACCGCATTATCGGATGTGCGCCTGCTCAAACGCTGTAATTTTTTCTTCGTGCTGAAGCGTCAAAGCGATGTGATCAAGACCTTCCAGAAAACACTGTTTGCGAAACGGGTCAATTTCGAAGTCTGCTTCCAATCCGAAATCGTCGGATACCTGTTGTAATTCCAAATCGACTAACAGGATGTATTCACTTTTTGCAGCGACATGTACATGGATCCAATCGATTTCAGTGCACTTTAAAACAACGGGCAGCAGGCCATTCTTCGAACAGTTGTTATAAAAGATGTCGGCAAAAGATTCTGCGATTACGCTTCGAAAGCCATAATCGGAAAGCGCCCAAACCGCATGTTCGCGACTGGAACCATTGCCAAAATTCCGGCGCGCCACGAGTATCGAAGCCTGTTTGAATTTCGACTGGTTTAATTCAAAGTCTTTTTTTGGAATGCCTTCGTCATCAAATCTCCAGTCGAAGAACAAATATTGGCCAAAGCCAGTTCGCTCGATCCGTTTTAGAAACTGTTTTGGAATGATTTGATCGGTGTCGACATTGGAGCGATCCATGGTGGCCACGATGCCGCGATGTTTAACGAACTTGTTCATGACCATTTCCCGTTGTTTCGTTGATCAGCTGATATATTTCCAATTCCGGATATCGACGAAATGTCCTTCAATTGCAGCCGCAGCGGCCATTGCCGGGGATACCAGGTGTGTTCGACCGCCACGACCTTGTCGGCCTTCGAAATTCCGATTGCTGGTCGACGCACAACGCTGGCCTGGACTGAGGATATCAGGATTCATTCCAAGACACATGCTGCAACCCGCCTCGCGCCAATCAAATCCAGCCCTACGAAAAACTTCGTCCAGACCTTCACGTTCGGCCTGAAGTTTTACCTGGCCACTGCCCGGCACAACCATCGCTTCCACCGAATCGGCAACTCTCCGGTTCTTCACAACATCCGCTGCTTCACGCAAATCGCCAATGCGACTGTTGGTACACGAGCCAATAAACACCCGGTCAATGGCGATATGCTGCATTGGCGTTCCCGGTTTCAATTCCATGTAAGCGAGTGCGCTGGCCGCTGATTGGCGCTCCGATTCATCTTTAAAATCACCAGGTTCGGGTACGATCGAATCGATACTGGTCACCTGTCCCGGATTGGTTCCCCAGGTGATTTGTGGCGCAATTTCTGTTGCGTCAAAAATGTCGACACGATCAAACTTTGCTCCCGTATCGGAGCGGTAATCGAGCCAGCCGACGGAGACTTCGTCAAAATGGTCCGGCGCGAATTCACGGCCTCGGAGGTAGTCGATCGTCGTTTCGTCAGCCGCAATCATGCCGGCACGTGCCCCCGCTTCGATCGACATGTTGCAGATCGTCATCCGCTGCTCCATATTCAGCGAGCGGATCGCCTGTCCGGTGTATTCGATGACATATCCGGTACCGCCCGCTGTCGAAATTTGTCCGATCAAATAAAGAATCAGATCTTTGGCAGTCACGCCGCGACACAATTGCCCATCAACTCGCAGCTCGTATGTTTTTGGTCGTTCCTGCATCAGCGTTTGCGTGGCCAGCACGTGTTCGACTTCGCTGGTCCCGATGCCGAATGCCAACGCTCCGAACGCGCCATGTGTCGCTGTATGCGAGTCGCCGCAAACGATGGTCATGCCAGGCTGGGTCAGCCCCAGTTCCGGACCAATGACGTGTACAATACCCTGCTTCGGGCTGTCCAGATCGTACAGTCGAACTCCGAATTCGGCACAATTGGCGCGCAATGCTTCAATTTGCTGACGGGAAATAGGATCCGCAATCGGCAGACTCCGATCGGTCGTCGGAACATTGTGATCCTGGGTTGCGATAGTTCGTTCCGGTCGACGGACAACGCGTTTATTGAGACGCAGCCCTTCGAACGCCTGAGGACTGGTCACCTCGTGAACCAGATGCAAATCAATATACAGGATCGTCTGTTGGTCAGGGTCCTGATGGACAACATGTCGATCCCAAATTTTCTCGAACAGCGTTCTAGGTGTAGTCACAATCATCAATGTCTACCGAAAAGTTCGATCGGAAATGCAATGTAATGGTAAACCAGTTTCCGGTTTTCGAAAAGGAACGCAAGCGGCAGAAATCCGTTGAGCCGAATCAGAGATTCGCAATTCGACCTGCCCACCCCAGTGCTGGATTTACGGGTCGAACTGCTACCTATTTTCATCGGACGCACAGCTATACCATGGTCACCGGTGCATTGGTTGCTTTTCACCCGACGCGAAATGCCAATCCTCAAATGTACAGACACCCTGGAAATCAAGAAACCCAAGAATCTGGCGCGAATGCCCCGGCGACAGGGATTAAATTAACCCGACACCCTTGCCAATCGCAAATGCGGCTAAGGCAAAACAGTAAATGGAAAACCAGGATAGTCGACTCGCTTTCACCAATCGGATCATCCATGTGCAGGCCCACATTCCTGTAAGAAATGCGGCCAGGAATCCAGCCAGCAACGGCAGTACATTTGCAGTTGAAAAATTTGATTCAACGCCAGCCAGATCATCCAATACGTCTTTTGCCATCTTGCCAAAAATCAGCGGCACGACCATCAGGAATGAGAATCGAGCCGCTTTCTCGCGATCAATGCCCAGCAGCACCGATGTCGATATCGTTGCGCCGGAGCGGGAAATTCCCGGCAGGATGGCAATCGCTTGGGAAATGCCAATGATCAAAGCACTCGCATAACCGACTGACTTGTCCGAGCTTGTTGCCCGGTCGGCAAATAACAACAACACACCTGTCACGATTAACATCAATCCGATCAACAACATTTGTTTGTCGAACAAGGCTTCGATCTGATCGGCGAACAAAAGACCGACGATGACTGCTGGAATCATCGAGACAATTATTTTGACGCTAAATTGGAATTGTTCGTTGTTCTTGAATTGCAGCAAGCCCGCCAGGATTTCGCCAATTTCGCGACGGAACACCACGACCGTACTGAGCGCAGTTGCGAAATGCAAAACGACCGTCATCAACAGATTCTGTTCGGCCACGCCGTCATCGTTCAGGATGAACCGGGCAATCTCCAGGTGTCCACTGCTGCTGACGGGCAAAAACTCTGTCAGTCCCTGAATAACGCCAAGTACGATCGCCTGTATAAAATCTGTCATGATGGGTTGATAGGATATCAGTTTTTTGACGCGAAAGCCGCCACTGATCCGAAATTCTGCTGGCCCTTAACCAAGATCGATCATGGCGAAATTGCGGATTCTTCAATGTCCGCTGCGAAACTCGACATCTGCCAGACTGCTGTGGAAATCGGATGATTGGGGGAAGAAATTGAACAATTCCGGACGGCTTTTCGAACGATGCTTTTCGAAACCGATCCCGCCTGTCAAACTTGACGGCGATAGGGCTGCATCGAACTTCGGGATCACGCATGAGATCAATCGACAGGAATGGGCTAACCGCATGCCATCATGGGATCAGGCCGCATATCCATTGCACGCCGATTCTGACGGCTCGTTCATTGAACTCGGAAATTGGCGCGGAAATCTATTTCAAGTGCGAAAATTTCCAACGGGCCGGCTCATTCAAGATTCGTGGAGCTAGTCACGCAATTCTGTGCCTGACCCCGGAACAGGTTTCAAATGGGGTGGTGACCCATTCGTCAGGTAATTTTGCCCAGGCCCTGGCGCTCGCCGCCCGCAGCGCTGGCGTCAAGGCCTGTATTGTGATGCCCGCCAACGCGTCGCAGGTCAAACTGGCGGCGACTGCCGCCTACGGTGCCGAGATTATCGTATGCGAGTCGACGATCGAGGATCGGCAATTGCAGGCCAACAGAATTGTTGAGGAACGCGGAGCTACATTTATTCATCCGTCGAATGACCTGGATGTCATCCTTGGTCAGAGCACAGCTGCGGTCGAGTTATTTGAAGTGCACCCGGATCTGGATGTTTTATTGGTCCCGGTTGGCGGTGGCGGACTGATCGCCGGTTGTTCATTAGCAGCCGTCTATTTTAGTGATCACTGTCAGACCATCGGCGCTGAACCGCTGGCCGTTGACGATGCCTGGCGATCTTTGGCCAGCGGAAACATTGAAACAAACAAATCGACAGAAACGATCGCAGACGGGCTGCGAACCGGTTTAGGCGACAGGAATTTTCCAATTATCCAGAAAAACGTGGAACGAATCATTCGGGTCTCTGAACAGGCCATCATCGATGCCATGCAATTGATTTGGCAGCGCATGAAAATCGTAATCGAACCGTCCAGTGCGGTGGCCTATGCCGCACTCGAGATCGAAAAACAGAAGTTTCGCGGAAAGAAAATTGGCGTCATCCTGTCCGGCGGCAACGTCGACTTGGCAAACCTGCCATATTGAAAAAATCTGACTCAAAACCTGCGCTGTTCAAACGATGCGGAATTTTCCTGATATCGGGGCAATTCGAATTGAATTATTGGGCAAAAATTCGACAATCGAGAGATTCCAATCAGGCTGACCCGAAATGCCGAAACTGCTATGCCCAAAAAAACAATCGCTGATGTGGATGTCGCCGGCAAAACAGTGCTGATGCGGGTCGATTTCAACGTGCCACTCGACGAGACTGGAAAAATTACCGATGACAGGCGGATTGAAATGGCATTGCCGTCGATCCAATCAGTGGTTCGACGCGGCGGACGCTTGATTCTGATCAGTCATTTGGGGCGGCCCGACGGAAAGCCGAATCCGGCCTTCAGCCTGAAACCAGCTGCGATACGCCTGGAACAACTGCTCAATCAAACGGTTCAATTTGCTTCGGACATCATCGGCGACGACGCAGCGGCGAAAGTGGCTGGGCTTCAAGACGGTGACGTGGTGGTGCTCGAAAATCTGCGATTTGATGATCGTGAACAGAGTGGTGACCCTGAATTTGCGGCAGCGCTCGGCGAGCTGGCAGATATTTACTGCAATGATGCCTTTGGAACGTGTCATCGTGAGGACGCTTCGATGGTTGCGGTCCCAAGGGCCATGTCCGGCAAACCGCGTGTCGTCGGCACGCTGGTCGAAAAAGAAATCAAGTACCTCCGTGATGTGATTGCCGACCCGGCCCGGCCGTTCGTTGCGATTTTGGGGGGTGCCAAAGTCTCTGACAAAATCAAGGTCATCGACAAT